>DMLH01000079.1 GCA_003453435.1 Clostridiales bacterium
TATCTTGGTGCTTCAACCGGAACAACAGTTTCACACATTTCAGACATTGCAACAAGCGGACGGATTTATGCCGTTGAGTTTTCACCGACCACCGCCAAAAAACTGGTTCAGCTTTCACGTCAAAGAAAAAATATCGCTCCGATTTTAGGTGATGCTACCAAACCAAAAGGATATCTGAACCTTGTTGAAAAATCAGATTTGGTGTACTGCGATGTTGCCCAGCCTACACAGACCGAATTATTTATGAGAAATATGAATCTGTTTTCAACAAATGATGGAATTGGTCTTTTAATGATTAAAGCAAGAAGTATTGATGTTGTTCAAAAGCCTAAAAAGATTTTTAAGGAACAGGAACATAAACTGAAGGAAAAAGGTTTTAAGATTATTGAAAAAACAAAGCTGGAACCTTACGAAAAAGACCATATTGCTTTTTTAGTTGAGAAAAATTTTTAAAAAAGTATATATCAACTTGTGTGAAAATATGATTTTTAAAGCTTGATGAAAAATAATTAATTATTGCCCTTATAAAAATGATATTTAATAAAAAAAGTACTTGTTAAATTAATCAATAAATCAATAATTCAACAGACCAGATTATGAGCAAATTTTTAAAAAATAATGAAAAACATATAGATGCTAGATTTTTGAGTTGCACAACCATCCCCTTGTTATTATTTTTCTGGTTTGAGAATTAATGTAAATCCAGAATATAGTTTGAGGGTTATGGGTGAAGTTATTATAAAGTTTAAATGTGTTGTTTTTAAAGTATAAGAGAATATTAGACAATAATGTATGAATCATGCATTACTGTTTTGTAATATCCTTTTAAAATGAATTATTTTCTTTTTGATTCCTTCATCAGCGCTGTCTTCAAATTCAGGCATTATGTTTCTGATGAATTCGTAGGCCTCATCTCTTTCTGCAGTAATTTGATCATTTTTTGCAATTGCATCATCTCTTTCTGCAGTTGCATTATCTCTTTCTATTGTTATTTCATCTATTTCTGAGTATGCTTGTTTTAGTCTTTTTTCTTGTCTTATTTCCATTGCGTATTTTTCTTTTGTTTGCGGACTTGTTTTTTCTTTTAACATTTTTATCATCCTTTGGTATTCTTTTTCTTCATCAAAATATGCATCAATCATGCAGTTTAATACGGAATATAATACGTATTCCAGTTTTTTGGAGGCAATTTCTGATTCTTGGTAATAATGTAGTGCTTCACGAGTGCGTTCCTTTGCACAGTGTTCTGGAGCAAAAACTGCTGCTATTCCTAGATTTAAACCAGCTTTAACACTGAGTTTTTTGTTGAATTTTAATTTGTTCCTTACACTATTTAATCTTTCCCAATTGTCTCTTTCTCCAAGGTCTAAAAATTGTAAACGGATTATAAAACTGGCGGTTCTGTCATATTCTCTATGGTGTTTTGATGATTCAATATGAGAGGCTACTAGCGCATAAAAAGGAAGTTTTTCATCGGCAACACCTTGTATTGCATAATTGGAAATCATTATATTTTTTGGAAGGGTGACTGCCAGTCTTTGATGTTCCATTATGACTATTACTCTTTCAAATAATGTTTTGTAATCTGGGTCTGCAATATACGGACAGTCCATTTCGCCAGTTTTGCCGTCAGGTAATTTGACCTGTGTATTTGCCTTTTTAACAAATTTTCCCGGTGCTTTTAAAACCTCAATAAATTGCTCAGGATATTCCTCAAACATTAATGTAAATGAGTAATTGAAGGGTTGAGGTATTATTTTTATATGCTCGTTATTTTTTGATTTAGCCGTCATTGTTATGTCCCCCAATGAGATAGTTTAATTGAAACTAAAAATTTAAAAATCCTGTTTTTTAGTTGCATATGACATTATGATTTTCAATTGATATATAAGTTTTTCAAGTGTTACTTCGTGCAAAAGCACAAAAACACAAAAGTATTTATTTTTGATGAAGCTTGTCATTTAAACTGTAAATGGAATCTGTCAGTGCTTAATATACATTTGTGTTGTAACTTATGATTTCAAAGCCTTTTAAAATGAAAATTATTAATTGATATAGAGTACCAGATTTTTGAGTTTTAAACAACCCCCATTTTATTATTATTTTTCTTAAAATTCTATAATTATCCCAATTTCTAGAGTAATTTATGGATTAACATCGGTAAATATGCATTAATCATAACTGAAATCCACCATATAACAAAGTTCAATGATAAAACATCCATTTATGTATATTATTACCATCATTAGTCATACAACAAGGATTTGATATAAAAACAAAACCACCTCAATTGGCCAAAGGAAATAGATTTATAACCAATTAAACAACAAAAATCCAAAAAACAGATCCGCAAGAAACCAATGAAAATCAAGAAGTGGGCGAAAAAACTGAGCAACAAACAACACTGAAAATTAAAAAAGAAGAGCAATCAACACTAGTTCCATTTGCATAAATCTAGCACCCTATACTGATTAATAAGCAAAATACATACAAATGATACTACAATAAATAATCAAATAATTTAAAAGTATACGGTTAAAAGATCCAAAAAAGACAAACACAAATATCCACAGTATACTCCAAACACAGACAACATAGCAAAGACTAAAAACAAAACAAATAACTTTAAAAAGAAAACACCACAGAAATTATTTAAAATTAATCAAAAAATAAAACAAAACACCATAAAAAAGACATTAATGCAATGCCTATACAAAAAATTATTAAAAAAATCAAGTGATAACAAGTGAAAAAATACCTCTGAGAAAATTTAAAAATTACTACAAAAATCGTCAATTAGTAATACTTAGACACTTATCAAAATATATCATGCTTTTGCTACCTCACCAATAATAGTATAAATCAAAATTAATGCAAGAAACACTTTTTATTAAGTTAAAACTTCACCTTCATTT
>DMLH01000042.1 GCA_003453435.1 Clostridiales bacterium
TTTTTCTCAAGCCCTAAACAAAGAGATGCAAACTCCATTGATATTATTCCACCACCAACAAATGTGATATGTTCTGGAATTTCATCT
Organism: Clostridiales bacterium; assembly: GCA_003453435.1. Taxonomy (GTDB): domain Bacteria; phylum Bacillota; class Clostridia; order Christensenellales; family UBA1242; genus UBA9845. Next base: position 88 of record DMLH01000042.1, read on the forward strand.
AATGACTAATTATTCATCTTTCACCTCCAAAATTTTATACAAAATTTTATATAAATAAACTGCTTCGTCTTCACTTAAACTAATTGTTTTTATGATTGATTGTGGAATATCCATCGCTTTCTCTTTAAGTGCTTTACCTTTTGGCGTTAAAGAAATGATAATGTTTCTGTTATCCATAGCATCTCTCTCTATTGCAACATATTCCTTTGATTTAAGTTTTTTTAGTAAAGGTGCAAGAGTATTTGATTTGAGAAATAACTTTTCACCAAGTTCTTTTTCGTTTATGTTTTGTTTTTCCCAAAGCACCATCATAGCAATATATTGTGTATATGTTAAATCAAGAATGCTTAATAGTGGTCTATAATTCCTTATTATCCTGTTTGAAACAGAATATAGCGGAAAACAAAGTTGATTTTCAAGTTTTAATCCATCAAATTTATCCATATAATACCTACAACCCAAAATTATATCGCGTGCGACTTGTTATGTCAAACAAAAGTAGAAAATAATTTGAATAGAATGTATTTGGATTTTGTGACTTATTTTAAAAATAAATTAAATTATAAGTGACTACTTGTGCCACTTTTTCAAACTTGGATAAGTTTAACTGATTTAAAATAATATGTTTCAAGAATAACTTGACCACATGCGAACAACCACTTGCTTTACTTCTCTTATTTAATAACATATTCAAAAACACCATGTTTTGCTCTAGTACAAAAAACCACACAAACTTAAGTTTGCACAGTTTTGAGTTGTTCCCGTCAAGGGATTCTCGCTTTTTTCCCAATGCCGTTAGATCCCGCTTTCGCTTGATATTACCCAATAATTTTTTTTGAAAACTATTTACCGCAGTTTTTACCACAGTTTTTTGATCTTGTTCCAGTAAATCAGCCCACATAGACTTTCTTTAATATCTCCAAAAAATAGCAACAAAACGAAATTTTTAGGAAAAGAGCAAAGCAGACCGTGAATAGCGTTTGATTTTTGGAAAACAAAAAGCAAAGCCCAAAGGCCTTGCTTTTCTAGTGGTTGTCTATATTGTATATGATAATTATTTTGTTATTAATTACAAACAAATTTAGAACTTTTATTTACAAATAAAAAGTAACAATATTATTCAAAAATTCTATTTTTACTTACAAAACAGATGTTTTATAATAGCATGGCTTTCATTGCAGAAGCAACATCAGGCTCATATAAATATTTATGATATTTTAAAATGGGCATTTTATTTGATAGTTTTTTAATTAAATAAGTTTTAAAATATGTTTCAGCATTACCTAAACTGCCAATTATACTAAATTCACATTCATTGTTCACGCCAAGCCTTTTTGTTATGGCAATAATTTCTTCAATAAGCTCGTCGGCTGAATTTTCAATAATCTTTTTTGCGTTTTCATCTGATTCGTGTTTTGTAACAATTTTTGCAAGTTTTGCAATTTCTGTTCTATTAATATCTTTAAAATATTCACATAGCTCTCCATGACTATAGCAACCAACAGCTTTTGATAAATCATCTGAAAAATCTGTTTCTGTTTTTCTGCCATCCATCACTTTTGCAAGATATTTTAAAGCTCCAATGCCCAAACTAAACGCAGAGCCAGGATCCCCTTCGTGGTAACCATATCCGCCAGCAACACAATACTTTCCTTTCCATTTTCCAAACGCCACAGAACCCGTGCCACAAATAACTGCAACACCATCGTTAAAACCAAACGCACTAATTATTGCGTTTGTTGAGTCTGTGCCCACTCCAATTTTTGCATCTGGCAAAATTTCTTTTATCATTTCCTTTATAGGCTCAATATCTTGCCCACCAATTCCGCCAATCCCAGCAAAACAAGCTGTTATTGGTTTATTGAAGCTTTTTATACCAGATTTTAACACTAAATATGCTTGTTGTATGCCTACAGTGTCAATAGCAGAAGGACCTAATGTGCACCTTTTTATTACCTTTTGGTTTTCATCAATAAGTACAAAATTTGTTTTGGTTCCGCCACCATCAATGCCTAGATAATACTTCATATAAAACTATCTCCTTTTATTAAATTTTATATCTATAATTACATTCTGTCAACTAATTGATTTTAATACTAAAATCGAGAAGACCGGTATATCACAATAAAAACATAACTATTTAAATAAAAATTTTATGAGAGTATTTTTTATAATTTGATAGTGATTTGTTTATTAAAATATTGAAATTTGACAATCTGTTTGACAGTTTATATGAATTATGGCAGAATTATTAGTGAAAATATTTTTTAATAAAAAAACTGTAAAAAGTACACTTTAATCAAAATTTAATTTAATTACTTATGTTATAAAAGGAGCAAAAAAATGTCGAATTCAACAAGTATTTTTTTACACAGAATTTTTAAAGGATTTGCCGATGCAATTATAAAAGTATTTGTTCCACTTTTAATTTTTAAAGCAACAAATAATTTGTTTTTTAGCATTACGTATTGCGTTATAAGCTATTTGCTTGCAGCCTTGCTCTTTGTATGCATGAAAAAAATTGTGGCTAAATATCCAATATTATGCATCATCCTTCATATAATTCCAATTATACTATCTCAGTTATTATTTATTATTGAATTTCAATTTTGGATGATATTTGTACTCGCAATTGCCGATGCGATGGGTAGTGTTTTATATTTTGGCGGATTGAACTTTATTTTTGGTTTTATAGATAATAAAAATGATACAGCAAAATTTGAAACGGGGCAAAACATTGGAGTTATATTTTTTACTCTTTTAAGTGCATTTTTAATTGGTAATATTGTTAACTCGTTGGTGTTTTTATTTGTAGCATCAAGTGTAATGTACTTTATTAGCATTTTGTTCTTGATTGTTAAATATAAAAATTTTACCAAGGAAACCAAACAATTAGAATTTCACAAAATGT
>DMLH01000014.1 GCA_003453435.1 Clostridiales bacterium
AACACTTACACAGTAAATTACAATCCTAACAATGATAGATATCAAGGCACAGCAGTACTTATCAATGGAAAGTCTGCAAGTGAAACATACTTGTACACAGCAAATGTAGACTTTAGTTCAAGATATACAAGAACAGGATATTCATTTAATTCATGGAATACAGAGGCAAATGGCAGTGGCACAAGCTATGCAACAAATGATGTTGTAAGCGGTCTTGTTTCAACAAACAATGGTTCAATAACCTTGTATGCAATTTGGGAGAGAAGTGAATTTACTATAACATTTAATGCAAACGGTGGCACAATTACAGCAGACACAAGCGGTCAAAACAATTGGACAATAGATAATGGCGTAGCCACAAAAACTGTTATATACAATCAGCCTTATGGTACACTTCCAACATCATCGGATGTAACTAAATTTGGCTATGCGTTTGGCGGATGGTATTTAGAAGTTGACTTTATAAATTTTGTTGATGAATTGACCATTGTTGAGATAGAATCTGATCACAACTTGTATGCAAAGTGGATACCAAATGGTCAGTTAACAATTCAAGTTAATTATGACACAAGCGAGCATCCATGTGATAGTTCTGCAATGGGATTTATAGATATCGCTATTGGTGACAAGGTTATAAACTTAATACTATTTAATGGCAGAACGTACACATTAACTCATTTGCCATATGGTGAAGATAAAATTACATTCACCACAAGTGCATCGGTTAATCACACCGCAAAAGTTGGCGCAAGTTTAACAGGAACAGTTACATTAGCAGCAACTGCAAATGACAACTCTAAAACAATAACAGTAACAATAACAAAAGAGGCCTATGGCACGTTGCACACATCAAACATAATTCAAAGTTATGTAAATGGTGTTGAGCAAAATCAAGGTGCAGCTCATACAGCAAAGGCGATAAAAACGCTTAAAGCAATGGGTATTGATTTACAATATTCAGATACTGCAAGCACAAATGCAAACGTCAGTGCAAACATAAGCACAAGCACGTCAAAAACAAGCAATGCAATAAACAAAAATGCACAAGGTACATCAAAACTAAGCACAACACAAATTGTTATAATTGCAATTGCAAGCATTTTGGCACTTGCTGGAGTATGCGAAATTGTTATTGCAAAATGCAGAAAGTCAAAACAAAGAGATTTGAAATAATTTGCATTTAAATGATAAACTACTACTAAGCAGGCTTTATGTTAAAAAAAACGCTTATAACAAAAGTTATAGGCGTTTTTTGTGTGTTAATGTTTGTATTTTTAGTGAGGCAAGAAATTGTTTCTTAGAATTACAGAATAAACTGAGTTCATGCATAAATTAAATTAAAAGGGCTAAATACATTAATTAATTGCCAATAATGTACATATATTCATATAATTAAATATGTATTTATCAAAGTTAATTGCTAACTTAAAAAATCAAAAAATAATTGGTGATGTAAATATAAACATCAAAAGTTTAAACATGAATAGCAAAATTAAAAAGCCACATTGCATTTTTTTTTGCATTGACGGAACAAAAACGAATGCAATAATGTACTTGGATGAAGCTATAAAAAATGGCGCTGTATGTGCAGTAGTAAATAAAAAATATTATGATTACTGTAAAGAAAAATTCAATAAACCTATGCCAAATAACAAAAGAGTGCTAAAGGGTAATAAAAAATACATCAACAAAATAACTTTTGTTTTTGTATGCGATGTGCGAAAAGCAATGGCGGTAATAAGTGCAAATTTTTTCAATAACCCGCAAAAGCAACTTAAAATTGTGGGCATAACAGGAACTAATGGCAAAACAAGTTGCTCATATTTAATTGCTGGAATACTTAAAGGCTTTGGCAAAAAAGTTGGAATAATTGGCACAAGTGGCGTGTACATAGGCCAAAAAAAATATGATGCAAACATGACCACGCCTGACAGCATTGAACTGTTTGAAATTTTCAGAAAAATGGTTAAGGCAAAAATTGAGTATTGCATTATGGAGGTTAGTGCACATGCCATTTTTTATAATAAAATTTTTGGAATAAATTTTTCCGTTAAAGCGCTTACCAATGTTAAAAGTGACCATTTAGATTTTTTTAAAACAGAGCGAAATTATGCTAATGTTAAACAAAGTTTTTTTAATAAAAATGATTTATGTATTTTAAATAATGATGACAAAATTGGTGAAAAATTGTCAAAAAAATGTAAAAATTTAATAAATTTTGGCAAAAAACATGCAATTTTTAAAATTTTTAATATCAAACTTGATATTGGAAAAACGGAATTTAAGGCAAAATATAAAGATAAAATTTACAGCATTAAAACAAATTTGACAGGTCTTTTTAATGTTTATAACATAAGCCTAGCAATTTGTTGTGCTTTATGTTTGGGTTTTGATATTAAAAAAATTATTGATGTTGTAAAGTGTTTAAAAAGTGTGGATGGTAGGTTTGATGTTGTTTTTAAAGATGAAAATTTAAACATAATTATTGACTATGCACATACATCGGATAGTTTAAAAAATGTGCTTGAAACAGCCAAAAAAATTTCTCCAAATAAAAACATAATTGTTTTTGGATGTCCAGGTGAGCGTGACACCAAAAAAAGATTTTTTATGGGCAAACTTGCAACCAAGTTTTGTGATGTTGTTATTTTTACAAGTGACAATCCAGCAAGTGAAAACCCTAAGCGAATTATGTTTGAAATGGAGGAAGGATTAAAATCTGCTGGCAAGCAAACTGAATATTATAAAATTGAAGATAGGTACAAAGCCATAAAAAAATCAATAAGCATATCAAAAAAAATTAAACAAAGCAATATTTTAATTGTTGGTAAGGGCACCGAAAATTATCAAATTGTTGGGAATAAAAAAATTCAATATTGCGACTATGAGGCAGTTAAAAGTATATTAAATGATAATAAAATTAATTTGCAAAAATAGACCATCAAATTTTAGTTTAAAAATATTGTCAAAAATAATTTTATTCATAGTGCACAACATATAATAGTTAAGTATTATGGGTAAAATTTTTTTAAGTATTTTAATTGGATTTGTCTTTAGCATTTTAATTTCACCTCTTATAATTAGGTTCATGCGTAAATTAAAGGCTAATCAAACAATATATGAATATGTGGACATGCACTCAAAAAAAGCAGGCACTCCCACAATGGGTGGCGTAATTTTTTTGCTTGGCACAATTTTTGCTTATTTTTGCGTGCAACACGGTGCAAATCAACTTGCACTTGTCTGCCTAGTATGTTTTTTTGCTTTTGCTTTAATTGGTTTTTTGGATGACTTTTTAAAAATTAAGCTTAAGCGAAATTTAGGGTTAAAGGCTTATCAAAAAATTATTGGACAAGTTGCAATCAGCATTATTATTTCTGTTTTTGCATACTTAAATTCCAACATTGGCAGTGAAATTTTCTTACCATTTTCAAGCAAAATGATTGATTTGGGTTGGTTTTATATTCCGTTTTGCATTTTTATTTTTTTGGCAACCACAAATGCGGTTAATTTAACAGATGGCCTAGACGGGCTTGCTGGTGGTGTTAGCACAGCATTTTTTGTTGGTTTTGTTGGTATCGAATTTGTTTTGCTTAGAACATTGCCAATTTTTGATGGCTCTTTAATTGCAGAGTATAACAATGTTTTAATTTTGGGTGGAGCAGTCATTGGCTCTTTGCTTGCATATGTTTTGGCTAATTGCCACCCTGCAAGTATTTTTATGGGAGATACAGGCTCGCTTGCACTTGGTGGGCTGATTTCTGCTATTTGTATTGTCACAAAGCAAGTGCTATTAATTCCAATTTTAGGCGTTATGTTTGTTGTAAGTGTTGTGTCTGTTATAATACAAGTTTTGCACTTTAAACGCACACACAAAAGAGTGTTTTTAATGGCACCATTTCATCATCATTTAGAAAAAAAAGGCATGTATGAAACCAAAATTGTAGTCATATATATAATTATAACTTTAATTATATCTATTGCTGGAATTTTTACTACAATAATGCTGAATTATTAATAACTGCAGTTGCTAAAACTCAGCACAATGCTTAGATATAGTGGGGCGGGTGACTATGAAAAATATTTATAAAAACAAAAATGTTTTAATTGTTGGCATGGGTAAAAGTGGAGTTAGCAGTTTTGAATTACTAAATAAATTGGGCGCTTTTTGCTATATTTATGATAAAAACAAGTTGGTTTTGGCAAGTTTTGAAGGAAAACATAACTGCAATATTGTCTACAACCTTTGTGATGAAATTTTTAAACTGATCGATTTTATGATAATTTCTCCGGGCATATCCATTTATGACGAGTGTGTAAAGTCCGCAAAATTATTTGGAGTTAAAGTTTTGGGCGAGTTTGAACTTGGCACTGAGTTTATAAAAGGTAATTTAATTGGCATTACTGGAACAAACGGCAAAACAACAACAGCAAGTTTGGTTTATAGTATTATTAAAAGTGCAAAAAAAGTAGGAATTTTGTGTGGTAATGTGGGTGAGCCTATAACAGAAAATATTTTACCTTTTAAAACTAATTATGTGGCGGAAATAAGCAGTTTTCAACTAGAAAGTTCAAACGCAATTCATCCACACATTGCTGCAATAACCAACATCACACCAAATCATTTAGACAGACATTTAACCTTTAAAAATTATGTTGAAGCCAAGTTTAATATATTTAAAAGCATGAAAAAAAGCGACTATCTGGTTTTGAATTACGATGATAAAATTTTAAGAAAATTACAAAATCAAAAAGTAAAACCTAAAATTATTTATGTAAGTGTAAATAAGGAAATTAATGGTTATTATGTAAAAAATAATATAGTTTACTTTAAAAAATGCAAAAAAATTAAAAAAATTGCAGATATAACCAATTTACAATTAATTGGAAAACATAATTTGCAAAATGTTTTGATTGCCATTGCAATTTGCAAATTACTTAAAATAAAAACAAATGTCATACAAAAATCAGTTGTGGAATTTCAGCCACTAAAGCACAGGCTACAATTTGTAAAAGACGTAAATGGAGTGGAGTTTGTAAACGATAGCAAAAGTACAAGCCCAGAAAGTACAATAACTGCAATAAAAGCCTTTAACAAAACCCCCCTTATTTTGATTTTAGGTGGTAGTGACAAAGATACAAACTTTAGTGTCCTTGCTAAAAAAATTAAAAATAGTTTAAACATTAAAGTTGTTATTGTTAATGGCGCAACAACAAAAAAAATTGTTAGTTGTTTTAAAAAATGTGGCGTTAAAAATTATGTAGTAGAAGACCAATTTGAAAACGCTGTTATTACTGCCTACAAACATTCAACTAGCGGAAGTGTTGTTTTGCTTTCTCCAGCATGTGCAAGTTTTGACCAATTTTCGTGCTACGAAGAAAGGGGTGAACGCTTTATAGATTTAGTTAATAAATTATAATTTTATTTTGTAAAAATTCTTAAAAATCTTATAAAAATATTGATAAAATCAGTAAAAAAATGCAATTTTTAAATAAAAAAGGTGAAAAATTGAAAATAAAGTTTAAAAAAATACAGCCAAATATAAAGGATTTATTGCTTATTACTGCTGTAATTTGCCTTGCCGTTTTTGGCGTTATTATGGTTTATAGTGCATCAAATTATAATGCTGAACTAAACTATAATAACAAATATTTTTATATGACAAAGCAAATTATTGGTGTTGTGCTTGGTACGCTTGCAATGACATTTTTTTATTTTTTTGACTATCATAAATTGGATAAATGGAAACATTGGATTTTGCTTGCTAGTTTTATTTTGCTTATTATTGTATTTATTCCGGGCCTCGGATCAAGCACAAATGGTGCAACAAGGTGGATTAGATTGCCGGGTTTTACAATTCAACCAAGTGAAATTGCTAAATTTGGTTTTGTAATTTTTGTAAGTGGTTATCTTTCAAAAAATTATGATATCATTAAAAAGTTTAGTGGCATATTTCCAGTGCTTGTTGTTGGCGGATTAATGTGTTTTTTAATTATGTTAGAGCCTAATATGAGCATTACAATGTGCGTGGGTATAACCATGCTTGTTATGCTTTTTGTGGGCGGTGCCAGATTTAAACATTTTGCACTTATGAGTGTTCCAATTGCTTTGCTTGTGCCAGCACTGATTATTGTAGAGCCATACAGGTTTAAAAGACTTGTTGCATTTATAAACCCATGGGAAAACCCTAAGGGCGAAGGATATCAACTTTTACAATCTTTATATAGCATTGGTGAAGGTGGTTTGTTTGGTGTAGGTTTATTTAATTCTCGCCAAAAATACTTATTTTTGCCTTTTAGCGAAAGTGATTTTATTTTCTCTATAATATGCGAGGAACTTGGTCTTTTAGGTGCTGTTATAACAATGCTACTTTTTTTACTTGTTATTATAAGTGGAATTAGAATTGCAAAATTTGCAAAGGATAGGCTTGGG
>DMLH01000054.1 GCA_003453435.1 Clostridiales bacterium
ACTTAATGCACGCAATTGGAAATTACTTAAATCAAACAAATCCTAGTTTAAATGTAAGATACGTGACTTGTGAAAAATTTACTAACGATTACATTGATAGTTTGCGTGGTGGCAAAAATAACTCGGTTTCTTCATTTAGAGAAAAGTACAGAAATGTTGATGTTTTAATGGTTGATGATATCCAATTTATTAGCAATAAAACCGAAACACAAGAAGAATTTTTCCACACATTTAATGATTTGTATCAAAACGGCAAGCAAGTTATTATTGCAAGTGATAGGCATCCAAAAGAAATTCCAACATTAACCGATAGGCTTGTAAACAGGCTTGTTTCTGGACTTATTCAAGATGTTCAAAGCCCGGATTTTGAAACAAGAGTTGCAATTTTAAAACGTAAGGCACAAGAGGAGAATTATAGGGTTGAAGAGGCGGTTTATTCTTATCTTGCAGAAAAAATTAACACCAATATTCGTGAACTTGAAGGTTGCCTTGCAAAAGTTCATTTCTATGCGGGAATACACTGCAAACATTTTGCATCATTAGAAGATGCGGAACTTGCCCTTCAAGATGAAGTGACTGAAAAAGAAGTTATCAGCGCAGATGATGTTATTAACGCAGTTTGCAAGTACTATAATGTGGATATAGGTGACTTAACTGGCAAAAAGAAAAATAAGGAAATTGTTGACCCACGCCAAATGGCAATTTATTTGATAACGGAACTTACTGATTTACCTCTTACCTCAATCGGTACATATTTTGGCGGGCGCGACCACACAACAATTATGCACGCTAGGGATAAAATCACAACGGAAATAAAAACAAATAGCCGTACCAAAACAATTGCTAATGATATAAAAAGCATTGTTTTGAAACAATAAACAATAGCGACCAAACGGTCGCTTTTTTGTATGATGTAATTTATTTTAAATTGAGTATTGACAAAACAAAAAACCATATGTTAATATTTAATTAAGGAGAATATTAGTGAATTCTATAAAAGATACATCCTATAGGGATTTACAGGAAAAAGAAATGAATAATAAACTTGAACATGAAAATTTTACAGAATTTTACCCTGTTTTAAGTATAAATAAATACGGCTTTAAATTTCATGAGTTTTTATATAAAGTTAAGGATTTAGAAAAAGCATCTGAAGAATTTAAACAAGTGTTAATGGATTACGAAAATGTTGTCCTGGCAAAAAGTGGTGACTTTTTGGGCGTTCCAAATTACATGGTACTTTCCATGAAAAGAAAACTTGCAAAGTGGGAAAAGAAGGGAGGAATTAAAAGATATTCTTTGCTGGAAGAAAACCAAATTCATGAAAAAGAAAAACGTGAGTTTCACGAAAAAGAAAAGGAACAAGAAAAAACTTTGTAATTTAGTTTAATTAAAAATGGCGACTTAAAAAGTCGTCATTTTTTGTTCCTAAAATAATAATTATATAAAATCATCTAATTTAAAATTTGGCTCAACTTCAAAACTTTTTCCTTCTAAATATTTTAGTGGAGCAGTTAAGTTTTTAAAAGTAATTTTGTAAGCACAAAGTTGTTGTTTTGACTTGTGATACTTTTTGTTTATATCTTTATCTCCATATTTTTCATCACCCAAAACAAAAATTCCTTTGCCTGCAAGTTGAACTCTAATTTGATGAGTTCTGCCGGTTTCCAAATTAATTCTAATTAAGTGTAAATTGTTTTTTGAGTTAATTACATTGTAAGATAGTTTTGCAATCTTTGCATTTTCATCGCTATTTTTGCAAATTTTAACAAAATTTTGCTCTTTTTTTAAATAATTTACCAAATTTTCGCCGTTTGGGTTAACTTTTCCAAAAACAATAGCCAAGTATTCCTTTTTAATGTTGCCTGTTTTAAAAGCGTCAATCACACTATTTTCTGCCATCTGGTTTTTTGCAAGTATAACAATCCCTTCCGTGTTTTTGTCTAACCTATGGCAAGCCACAGCTTTTGTCAATTCTTCCAAACTCTTGCTATTTACAAATGTTTTATCTTTTTGTGTTGTTTCAATTCCTGCAGGTTTAAACGCAAGCAAAACATTTTCATCTTCATACACAATGTCAATTTTTTTGTCTTTTTTTTCTCTCAAAAAAATTTCCACTTTGTCGCCAATTTCAATTTCTACGTTTTCTTTAATTTTTGTGCCGTTAACTTTAATGTCTTTTTTCCTAAGTGCAGTTTTCAAAATGGAGTAGTTAAGTGTTGGCTTTGCAGTTAAAATTGCATCAAAAACTTTTTGAGTGTTTTTATTTATAAATTCAAATTTTTCCATAATAAATCTTTTTATAATGCTTTTATAATTTCTAGTCTAACTTATCTTTTTTGTTGTTATTTCTTCTACCAATGTGAATTTTGCTGATAAAGGGGATTCCCTTAATTGCAACATAGAATATAATTGCAAACACAAGTGCTCCAACAAGCGTAAATATCCAATTTAAAGATTGAGGCTCCTGATATGTTATAAATAATTGCACGCCTTCACTTCTGTAGCCATCAATAATTTGATAAACATTTAAAATATTAATGCCCGGATATTTAATTTCAACATGGTCGGCTTTAATTGGTGTTGTAGAATTGTTTAAATAGTACTCAAAAGTAGCATTTTCATCACCATAAAATTTATAAACAGTTGGCTTTGTTAGCATGTACGAAACTTCTTGTTCTTCTTCGTCAACAATCATTTTAATGGTCGGGGCTTTGGGTCTTATAAATAAAGTAATTGGGTCGGTTAACGGACTATCACTGTCACCATCCACAAATTTCACTTTATAATATCCTAGTGCAAAAAGATACTCCTCACCATCATTTATAGTTGCAACTAATTGGTTTTCAATAAATCCATCATCAGTTTGTGTTAGTGAATATACACTAATTGAACTTATACTTTCAAAGGCATCAAAATGTATTTTTTTGCCTAATATATAATAATAGTTATCTTTAACACCTTGAAATCCAAATTTAATGTTTGGGTTTGTTGTGTTTGGTTCATCAATCAAATTGTGTGACAACTCAACTTCAACATCCAAATTTGTTGGCAAGGTTAATTTTTCTTTAGTTAAATAATTTAACTGTAAATTAACATTTCCCTGTGCAATTGCACTTATATCACAAGTGGCAATTTGATTATTGCTTAAATTAAGTGTGGTAAGTAAAGATGAATATACATCAATGTTCAAATTCTTATAAGTAAAACTGCTTATTTTGTTGTTAGACAAATCTATTTCTTGCAAATGTTTTGCGTTTTTTAATTCGTTTTCTATTTTTGTAATTGCGTTGTTAGATAGGTTTAAAGTTGTAAAAGAATTCAAGTCTAAACAGCCAAAATTTGTTATATCAGTTATGCCCTTATTTGATAAATCTAGTGCGGACACGTTAAAATTCTTGAATATATCTGGATAAAAGTAAAAGTCTTCTTCCTCTGTTCCTTCAATAGTTCTAGAGTGTATTCTTCCATCTGTTTCACTGTTTTTGTTTGCTGTGTAAAAATTTTTAACAGCCACCCATAATTTAGAACTTAAAATTTCACCATTGTTGTGAATTTCTGTGGAACTTGTTATTGTTGTTTCCGCATGAACATGTGCGGTTGGCTTTTGAATTACAAAATGTGATGCGCAAAAAATTGCACACAAAGCACAAATCATAATAACTAAAAAATATTTGTTCATAACTTTCATTTTACTTTTCATATTCATATTATATCACAAAAACTAAATATATCTACTTCTAAAACACATTTTTGCAAAAAACTAACATTTTGTAACCTAAATAAAAATGATTAGTTCCAAAAATCAATAAAGCATTTATACTCGCTTTAAGTTTCTATTGCGTGCCTAAAAAAAACCTCAGCATATTTGCCAAGGCTTTAAATTAAAATGTTGGGTAAGGTACTGTTGGTGTTTGATTTATTGATTTTATAAAGTTTGTGGTTTCGGTATTCATTACAGGGCTAATATCAATAACCACCTTTTTTGTCACTGTCATAATTTCATTGGTAGTATAACTTAAAAGATTTCCGTTTCTATCTATAATACAGGAAACTTGAAGTTGAGAAAATATAGGAAATGTTGTTCCGCCTTCTTCTTGAATATTCTTTCCATAAGTTTCAACTGCCTTAACTTTGTCAAGCAATACTGTTGTTTTGTAGTATGTAATTCTTCCACTTTTATCTCTTGCAAATGAAAAATCCTTACAAAACTGTATCGTTTCCCTTCTTACTTCAATTCTTGCTTTTGATGTGAGTGATGTGTTTACCTGATAGAATCCACCATTAAAATCTGCCACACAGGTTCCATTTTCTTGTCTAGGTCTTGAGCCTCCTCTTTTGTATTTTTTGCCATCTTTCCAAAATAGTTGAATTGCTTCGGTCTGTCCAAAATTTGTTTGTGTTTCAATTCTAACATTTTCGTCAAAATAGGAGCCGTCTTCAAATTTAACACTTTTAAAACTCATAATAACTTCAACATTTTGGCCTAATGCCTCTGCATGTGTATTGCCATAGCCATATGTTTCATACGATGTTGAATTGTATAATTGCTCAAATGCAAAAGCAGTGGCCTCAACACCATCTGTAAACATAGGTGCTTCCTTTTGTTTTGTGCCATCAATTTCGCCATTGTTTGGCGTCACGTTAGCGTAGATAACATTTAACTGATGTGCTTGAAGTTCTGCAAGCATTCTGTTATAAGCAGCCTCTTGTTGCATTACTTCAGCATTTTTTTTAGAGTACACAACAACAGCAAAAATAATGAACAATGCAACCATAAAAGCAATTATTCTATCAATATTTTTAATATTAAATGCAAATTTATCTAACTTTTTTGCTATTTCTTCTCTTTTGCTTTCCATATAATATATATTTTATCAAAAAAAAAACAAATAGTCAATACTATATATTTAATAAGTGGATATTAAATAATCTGCATTTATACTCTTTTGTTGCATAAAAAAACAAGTGCACTTTTGCACCTGTTTTAATTTCCTTAATAAACTTGCCTAATTGGTGATACCAAAAATACATATTCATCACCTTCATCATTTGGCAAAATAAAGCATGGATTAACTTGGCCGTTAAATTTAAGCATAACATAATCACTTTGAATATTTCTTAAACAATCCATAAAGAAACTAATGTTAAACGCAATAGATAAATCTTCACCAACCAAAGAAATTGTTATGTTTTCCGTAACAGTACCTGCTTCACTTTTTGCAGTCACCTTCATAATATTTCCTTCAATTTCAAATTTAACACTGTTATCTCCACCAACGTGTGAAAGTATGCTTGCCCTTTCCAAAGTGCTTAAAAGTTGGCTTTTTGAAATGGTGACTGTACTTGCAAAACTTGATGGAATAATTTGTTTATAGTTTATAAAGTCATCTTTTGTTCCCAAACATCTGGTCACAATTTTGGTGCCATCCACAATAACCATCATATAGTTTCTTTCAATCAAAACTCTTATATCTTGCTCGCCATCAACAAGCAATTTGCTTATTTCGGATAAACTTCTTGCAGGTACAATAATGCTACTTTCGGCAGAACACTCTTTAATTCTTTTTTTGGCAATTGCAAGCCTAAATCCGTCAAGTGCAACACTTGTTAAAATGTTTTTGTCCTGTTCAAACAAACAACCCTTTAAAACTGGCCTTGTATCATCTGTTGCAACTGAAAAAATAGTTCTGTCAATAACGTCTTTAAGTTCTGTTTGTTTCATCGTAAAAAATTGTGCATTTTCAATTTGCTTTATGCTTGGAAATTCACTTGCACTTTGACATTGAATAAAAAGTTCGCTGTCTGTGTATTTGATTTTTAATTGATTTTTTTCATCCAAAATAAGTTGTATTTGCTCCGAACTCAATTTTTTTACAAACTCACTAAAAAGCTTGCCCGGAACAACAATTTCACCAGACAATTTAACGTCTGCCGGAATCTTTTTTTCAATAGCAAGTTCGCCATCTGTTGCACTTAATGTTAACCACTCATCTTCCGCAACAAGTTTAATTCCCTCAAGTATTGGATTTGTGGTTTTAGAACTTGTGGCTTTAATTACCGTCATAACAGCATTTGACAATTCAACGCCTTCACAAAATACTCTCATAATTTCTCCTAAATTTGTACATTAGAATTATATCATTTTTTTGTTTCGTATGCAATTATTTACAGCATTATTTTAATTAAAATTTCAAAAAATTTTACCAAATTTAATAACCCCGTATGCAAAATGTAGTTTTATTTAGCACTCAAAAATTTTAATTTATGTTGGTTATCCACATATACCTTTCATTGTGGATTAAACTTAACAAGTTATGCACATAGTTGTGCACAAAAACTTTGTTGAGAATTTCGAGTTTTTACTGCACATAATTATTGTTTTGGCATGTTATGCACATTTTCACCTTTCTTATTATTATTTATATTATTTAATCATAAATTTTAAAATTTCATTGTTGGCGTTTCAAAATAAAAATCATTTTTTATTATTTAAAAAGATATAACTGGACAATTGTCAATATATTTAGTATAATTAACTACGTTAGAGGTAACTGTATGTTAAATTTATTAAATGAAATATCCTCACTAACTGCAGGATTAATATCTTTAGGCGTAATTGGTTTAATAATTGCATTTATTATAATTTTAAATTGCAAATTAAAAAGTAAAACCGTTATAACCAATTCAATTGCCATTGGCTTATCTTTTATAGTTGCAATATTTTTATGTAAGCCTGTTTTAGCGTTGTTTGATAAAATGTTTAGTTTTTCGCTTTTGTTTTTTAACTCATTTATGGCGAGTTATGCACAACTAGATGTTTTGAACACTAAAATAACTGCCATTAATTATAACACAGTTGTAAGCAATTTTAAAAACAGCGAGGTTGGAATTTCTGCAAGTTATAAAAACTTTTTACTAAATATTTTTGAAAATACCAATCCGCCATCAAACAACCCAACAACGCTTAGTGCAATTGCAGCATCCTCAATGAGTTATATGGTTAGTTTATTTATAGTAGCACTTATATTGTTTATAGTATCATTTATCTTATTTAAACTTTTAATAAAACTAGTAAGCAAAAAAATTAAATTCAAAAAAACAAGAAATTTGAAACCTTTGCGTGTAGTATTAGGAATAGTTAAAAGTCTAATTGTCACTGTTATAATGTTAATTACAATATCAACTTTACCAATATTAAGTGTCACAAATGATTATTTTGGAAACGGCTTTCACACCACAAAAATATTATCACCAATTTACGACACAATATCTAATCTAGAACAAGACGCATATGTAAATTCGATTGATTTTTCAAATGTCAACAAAAAGATATATCAAAGCAAAGAAAATATTACCTATGGTGAATATCAAAATGATATTAGTGGATGTGAATATATAGTTAATATACAAATTAGTGCCGAAACTATAAAAATAAACGTTTTAAACTTAACAACTAGCGAAACCGCAGAATTTAATTGCGTTTACATTTATGCAAACAGTTCCGTTTTTGCATTTAAAGACAATAATCTAAAGTTCACTTTTCAATATAACGAAAAGGACAAATGTTTTAAATATAAAATAGAGTCTTACGGTAAAGAAACAACATACATTTTAAATCTTATTTAGCGAAAGTAACAAGTATTATAAAACTATATATTGTTAATTATTTTGCAGTATACTAAACAAAATACTATTTAATGCTTGACAAAAATATAAAATATATAATATACTTGTCATGCTTTGTAGCAAAAAATAATTAGTTAAAAAATACAGTAGAAAAGGAGCAGTTTATGAAAAGAACATATCAACCAAAAAAGAGACATAGAATTAAAGTTCACGGATTTAGACAAAGAATGGCAACACAAAAAGGAAGACAAGTACTTTCACGCCGTCGTCGTCGTGGTCGCAAAGTTTTAGTAATTAAACATAAGTAAATCAAGTGACAACATGTCACTTTGTTTTTTTGCACAAAAAATCAAATTATTGGTTTATAAATTTATTGTGCTAAATTAAAAATTTTGCAAAATTAAAATATAATTATGAAAAAAGAAAACAGGTTAAAAAAGCGAAAGCAATTTAACTGGACTTTTAAAAATGGAAAATCAGTCCACTCTAAAGACTTAGTTTTGGTTTACACTTCAAGTTATGCAAAAGAATTTAAGGTTGGGTTTTCCGTCACAAAAAAAGTTGGTAAAGCAGTGGTTAGAAATAAAGTTAAAAGACGTTTAAAAGAAGCAGTATTAGAATTTTCAAATTTTATTATTCCTAAACACACAATAATTTTTGTAGCAAAACCTAGTGCTAGCGATACAGAATTTTTAGAAATTAAAAGTCAAGTTGCAATGCTTTTAAAAAAAGCTAATTTATTAAAAGAAATATGAAAAAAGTTTTGAACATAATTTTTTATCCGCTTAAACTTTTGGCTTTACTCTTAATTTATTTATATAAGATTTTAATCTCTCCGTTAATTCCAAAATCTTGTAAATTTAAACCATCATGTTCAACATATGGTATCACTGCAATAAAAAGATTTGGAGTTTTTGAAGGGATTTTTTTAACTGCTAAAAGGTTAATTAGATGTAGGCCGGGAACAAGAGGTGGAAATGATTATGTTCCGGACAATATAAAAGGAGATATAAAATGGATTTTATAAGTGGAATACTAGCACCTGTACAGTGGACAAGCGGTTTTTGGGAAAGCATAATAAAATTGTTTTCTGGAGTTGGTAACATAGGCGTCGCAATAATTTTACTTACACTGTGTTTAAAAGTTGTGCTTTTGCCGTTAGATTTTTGGCAAAAAATGGTGTCAAGAAAAATGACTGCACAGCAGGCCATCATGCAACCAGAACTTGACGAAATTAAGCTTAAGTACGGAAACAATCGTGTATTAATGCAACAAAAACAATCTGAGTTATACAAAAAATATAACATGAATCCCGGAAACAGTTGTCTTGCAATGCTTGTGTATTTGGTTGTGACGATGATTGTATTTTTCACCTTATTTGCAGGCTTAGGAAATATTAGTAGAACTCAAATAAATTATGAGTATTACACAATTCAACAAGCGTATGTGCAGACTTATGAAGAAAACAAAACCAATCCAGATGTTGTAAGCATTTCACAGGTTGCAGCAGCAGATAAGTACGAAGAAATTAAACAAAGTTTTTTAACAATTAAAAATATTTGGAGGCCAGACAACGCTTCAAGCGTGTTCCCACATTCAGAGGACTTTTTAAGGAGTACAGGCACCAAATTTGGAGTATATAAGTACGAGCCAGCAAATGTGTCATACATATACTTAACAACAAATGGACAAGAATATGAGGATGCAAATGGCAAAAAATATGTTGAGCCTTATGTTGATTTAAACGGCAATGTTTACGTTGTTTGTTATTTAAGTGATAGTTTCACAATTAATGCCATAGATGGAGATTTAACTTATAATAATTTGGTATACAGTACAATTATCCAAACTTATGAAAATACAGATTTAAATATTACGTACTTTGTGTTAACATCAAATAACGATCAAAAATATACAAAAGACGAAAAGACGTATGTAAAGCCTTATGCAAATAAAGAAAATAAAATTTTTGCAGTTGCAGGAAGCGAAACCGAAGTTGTTATTGACGGCGTGACATACACTGTTGATTATTCAAAAACAGAAGCAGAAGTTCTTCAAGATTATATTACAGACAATGATTTGAACATTGAAAAGCAACAAAAAATTCATGAAACAAATGCAGGTTATTTGGCAATTGAGGCATTTACGCAGGACTATGATTTAATTACAACGGTTATACATGAAAGATATAATGGTCAATGGAACGGATTTTTAATTTTGGTTGCACTTGCAGGAGCAATAACCTTCCTTTCATCTTATCTAGCAAATGCTGGCGTTAGAACAAAGGATCAAAAGGGCAACAAAGTTAAAGCAGCAAGGCCAAAACCAACAATGGGCATCATTATGTCAATTGTTATGATATTCTTCACATTTTCTTATACCAGTGCTTTTGCAATATATATCGTAACAAACAGCGTATTATCTATGCTTTTTGCTTATCTAAGCAACTTGGTATTAAACAAAATTGAAATAAAAAAAGAAAATAGGGATAATAAAGTTGCCGACTATGTTAGAAAATAGTTAGGTACAAATAAGGAGAAAAATTATGAGAAGTTATGAATTTACAGCAAAATCAGTAGAAAAAGCAATTGAAGAGGGCTTGGAGCAACTTGGCAAAAAGCAAGAGGAAGTTGATATTAAAATTGTTAGCGAAGGCGGTTTTTTAAAAAAAGCAAAAATTGTTATTAGCATTGAAGATGAGCCAGTTATAACAAGTTTTAGAAAAGAAGAACCAAAGCCTGAAGTAAAAGATGAGGTTAAAACAGAGCCAGAGGTTGGAACTGTTAAAGAAGAAGCAGAAGAAGCCAAAACAGTAGAAGAAGTTGCAAAACCTGTTTGTGATGAAAAAGTTGAGACAAAAGAAGAAATTATTGAAGAAGTTAAAAGCGAACCAGCAGAAGAAGTAAAAGTGGTTAATGAGGTAAAAGAAACTTTTAAAGGAAAAAAAGAAAAATCAAACAGAAACGCTCCAAAAACTCAAGAAGAAATTGAAGAGCAACATAGACTATACAATGAAAAGCATTTTGAAAACAACAGCACTAGTGTAGAGTTCATAAGCGGTCTTGTTAAAGCAATGGGACAGGAAGCACAAGTTAGTTTGGAAGAAAAAAGAGATGCTAGCGAAATTAAAATTGAAGTTATGGATGTAGGCAAAATTATAGGTCACAAGGGCGAGTGTTTATCTGCAATTCAATATCTTGCAAATGTTATTGAAGGTGCACATAACCCAAGTGCAAAAAGAGTTGTTGTTGATGCTGGAGACTACAAACAAAGGCGTGAAGAAACTTTAAGAGCACTTGCTATTAGAGTTGCAAGTAAAGTAGAACACACCGGTAGACCTTATAGGTTGGAGCCAATGAATGCTTTTGAAAGAAGAATTGTTCACACAGAACTTCACAACTATGCATCAGTTGAAACTCATAGCGAAGGCGTTGAGCCATTTAGAAGAATTATTGTTACTAAGAAAAAATAAAAAATTTTACAAAATTACAATAAAAACAAAGAAAAAACTGCAAAAAAAATGCAGTTTTTTGTAATTTTTTCTAAAAATAAATATTTTTTAATAAACAATTTGTTCATCTAATGTTAATATATGTATATCGTTTTTAGAATTTTTTTTGTAGTATTCTTTGTATGCTTCACCGAATTTGTTAAACATTTCTTGTGTATATCGTTTATTATACTCACTATCTTTTTTTGTTATTATTTCAATGTTAGATTTCATCATATAATCAATATGTTCATAAGCTACTATTCGGCAATCATATAAATTTAATTCAAAATTATGACCACCAGCAACCAAACAAACATATTCAGCATATTTTTTAAAAATTAAGTTTTCATTTTTTGCAGCAGTCTTAAAATACTCGCCCATATTTATTTTTTCTTTTAAATCTCCACCATAAGCGTTTTTAAGGTTCCATTCAAAATCACAAAACACTTTTGATAACATTTCGCATATTTCATCTTTGCTTAGTTTGTTTATAAATTTGCATTTTTTAACATTTTTATTTGTCATAATATTCTCCAATGGACGTTTATAATTAGATTATAAAATATATTTGTTTTGATGTCAATATTAATTTTTATTTTGGCATAAACTCTTGCAAAACACTGTTGCTTGGCACAACATTTTCGTCAAGTTTTTCAAATTCTTTAAGTTTTTCCAAAGTTGCATTTAAAGCGTCATTTTTCATTTCTGTCAAAATTTTATTATAAACACAAACTTCATAAGGGTGAAAACTATTAATTGTATATTCAGCATTTTCAATAAATGGGTTAATGTATAAGTTTTCACCAATTCCAACTTTTGTCCAAACATATAACGTTTCATCAATGCTGTTGCCCCTATGATGCAAATCTCTTATCATACGTCTACAAAGCCTTATTGTTTCGTGATCCAAAAATGGATTGTCATTTTTGTAAATATCTGTGTTTACAGAAATATAAATTTTAAAACTTTTGTTTGTTGGTATAAACTTGTCAATAATTGGGTTTAAAGCATGCAAACCTTCAACAATAACTATAGAATTTTTTGCCATTTTGGTTTCGCCATAAAACTCTTTGTTGCCTGTTATAAAATTATAAGTTGGTAGCCTTACCGCATCGCCCTTTAGTAGCCCTTGCATGCAAAGACTAAAAAGCGTCCAATCAATTGCGTCAAATGTTTCATAGTTGTATTCTCCATCTTCCCAAAGTGGAGTTTCAATTCTATCTACAAAAAAATCATCCAAGGATAAAGTTAATGCCGTATAACCGTTTTGTTCAAAAACCTCTTTCAATATTTTACTTGTTGTGGTTTTTCCACTGCTAGATGGTCCAGCCAACAACACAAAAGAAATATCCTTATTATTTATAACATTTCTTGCAGCCTCATAAACTTGATTTTTGTAGGCGTCCTCACAAAATTTTATATACTCTTTCCTATTAAAGTTAACATTGTGGTTAATTTCTTCTAAATTAATTTTTAGTGTTTCCATAGATTTAAAACTCCAAATTTATTGTAAATTTAAAATAAAAACTTGCAAATATATATTATCATAAAAGTATTTTTTTTAGCAACCAAAAAATATAATTAAAAAATACAAATAATAACGTTATTAGTATTGACAAATTGTTAAAAAAAATCTACAATAAGCAAGTATTAGGTAGGTTTATATGTGGGAATCTGTTTTGGATGCTTTGATAGACTCTGTTAAAGCACTGCCAATTCTTTTAATTGTTTATATCTTAATTGAATTTATGGAACATAGGGGAGAAGTAAAGTTTGAAAAAATTGTTGCATCATCCCAAAAATACGGGCCTCTTTGGGGCGCAGGTTTAGGCATTATTCCTCAATGTGGTTTTTCAGCGGTTATGGCTGATTTATTTAGCAGAAAAATTTTAACAATTGGCACATTATTTGCTGTTTTTGTGGCAACCAGCGATGAAGCAGTAACGGTATTACTATCCAGTCCCGAAAACATTGTGCAAAACTTAAAATCTTTGGGAATATTAATCGGCTTAAAACTGTTGTTGGCTATTTTGGTTGGATATGTTATGGACTTAATTTTTAAAAATCAAAAGCTTCAAGAAAATAAGTTGGAACACTCGCCACATTACAAACATGAACATACACATAAGCACGATATGCAAGAAATTGAATCCGATGTTAAAAATGCAAAAAAAGTTGCTTGTGAAACCTGTCAAACAGAAATTAAAACATGCGATAGTTGTATTCACGACAATTTACATCACCATCATGAGCTTGAAGAGGAAACAAAGCAAAATAAAAGCAAAGTGGCATGGCATATAATACTACAAGGTTTAATTCATACTGCACAAATATTTGCCTATATATTAATTGCAAATATTGTTATTTCTCTAATAATACATTTTGCAGGTGGCGAAGAAGCATTAAAAAACATAGTCAGTGCAAGCGCATGGTATCTGCCAATTATTTGTGCACTTATTGGCTTAATTCCCAATTGTGCGGGAAGTGTTGTTTTGGTTGAACTTTACACTTCTGGGATTATATCTTTTGCCTCTTGTTTGGGTGGCCTTTGTGCAAGTGCAGGCGTAGGACTTTTGGTACTTTACAAAAGCAACAAAAACATTAAGCAAAACATATTAATAACATTGGGCCTTTTCTTGTTTGGTGCAATTGTAGGGCTAATATTTAATTTATTTTTGCCTGTTAGTTTTTAATAAAGCATTTAATAACAAATAACGTTTGATTAAAATAGTTATAAAATTTAAAAATAGTAAAATAGCAAATTTTTACTCTGGCGCGTCATGAATTTCGCGAGGTCTAAAAATTTCTCTTTCACTATTTTTTTTGTATCCAATAGTCATATAAAAAAAACCACATTTTTATTTGGCTTTATTTCTAAAAAATAAAAAAATAATTTGTATAACAACAAAAAAACACTCATTAGAGTGTTTTTTATATTGCAAACATTAAACATTAAGTAATCTGCAAATGCTGTGGTTAACAATCATGAACACTAAGTCAAGTATCCAAATGATGTTAAATCCTAAGAATAAACGGATTAAACCAGCAACAAATTTACCTTCTTGAAATCTTGTAATTGCGCCACAAATCCAAGAAGTAACTGGGATAATTGCAAGAACTAAACTTACAATCCAATCCAAGCCGAAATAATCTTTTGCGCTTTTCTTTGCCATATTTTCATCTCCTTTCATTTGTATATTTATATTATACACATTTTTATTTTAGAACACAACAAAATAAAATATTTTGTTAAATTTTATTTAATTTTTCTTTATTTGAGAGTTCATAATAATTTCTAAAACTATTTGAACAATTCTTAAAACCGCAACAATAAATTCACAAACATAAGAAACGATGTAAGCCTTAAACACTTTTTTAACAACAGCAATTTCATCTTCTGTTAAAACGCCAGTTTTTTTAATTATTTCAAGTGCCACATTGTTTGCTTTCTTTTCAACAGGTAAATTAAGCATAGTCGCAACAAACCCCGCAATAACTAAAATCCACGCCATGGCAAGACCTATTGCCGAGAACACACCAACAGAGTTAAATAGTAAATAGTCAATTGCAAAGCCAAGCACTGCAAATGGTATAAAAAGTAGTGGTCCAAACAAACTTAAAATTTGCATTATGTTTCTTGTGCGAGTTTTTACATCTCCACTTTCACACATTTTTGCAACTCCAACTTTTTGAAGTGCCATAGCAACAGCAGTAATGCTGTTTTTATTGTAAATACCTCTTCGAAGAAATATTGTTTTTTTAGTTATGCTGTAACAATTACCATAAACAAATGCCCTTAACAGGCCTGCTTTTCTAACTTGAATATGCTTTAAACCTGCTTTATCCAGCGCATCTCTAGCAACCTCATTACTTGTTTTGCCACTATGTGTTTCTTGCTTGTTGCCTTTTTGATAGGCAAACATTAAGTATATTCTCATAACAACCACGAGAACTGCCATAATTACAATAAGTGCAGAAACAATAATGTAAGTTATCGCAAGCCCGCGCGATATGCCTAGTTCAGTAAAATAATTAATCATTTTTTCCCAAATATTCATAATAAAATCCTCTATATAAAATATACTAAAATTTTCATTTTTTGTCAAACAAAAACAGTTTAATCTAGATATATTTCATTAACTTAGTTTATTTTAATTACGCAACAAAAAAGAACCTAAACCTATATGATTTAGATTCTGTGGTAGAACTGTTTAATACCACATCGAACCAATTATATAGAAGGATTTAAGTTTTAGATTTTACTTACTTTTTGTTATCGTAGTAGTTTTTAATATATTTCTGTTTTTATCGATACAAAATGAGCATTGTTATGATATAATTACTATTATAAGGAGCAGAAATGGAGAAAGTTTTAGTAGCATATTTTAGTGCTAGTGGCACGACAAAGAGAGTAGCAGAAAAATTAGCAAAAGCAAGTAGTGGAGATTTGTTTGAAATTGAGCCAACACAAGAATACACAAATGAAGATTTGAACTGGATGAATAAAAATTCAAGAAGCACAGTTGAAATGGCAGATAGAAATTGCCGTCCTGAGATAAAAAACAAAACAGATATTTCAAAATATGATTACATTTTTGTTGGCTTCCCTGTTTGGTGGTATAGAGAGCCATCTATTATTGATACTTTTATGGAAAGTTATGATTTTGTAGGCAAAACAATAATTCCTTTTGCTACATCTGGTGGTTCAAATCTTGGTGAAACGCCAAACAATATGCAAAACTTGGCCCCAAAAGCAAAAGTTTTGTCGGGCAAAAGATTTAGCACAAATGTAAGTGAAAATAAATTGATAGATTGGTTAAAATCAATAATTGGTTAAAAAAGTGTTGTAGGTGCTGAAAAATGGAAGAAAAATATAATTCATTACGTGAGAAAATTTTTGAATATGTGAGTAAAACATATCAAAGCGAGATTGAATTTCCTTGGATAAAATTTCCAAACTATTGTGTGTTTAGACATAAGAAAAACAAAAAGTGGTACGGACTTATAATGGATATTCCGTATGCAAAACTTGGTGTAGATAAAAAAGGAATAGCCGATGTTTTAAATGTGAAGATTGATGATTTTATGTTAAAAGAATTTCTTATCACTCAAAATGGTATTTATAATGGCTATCACATGTCTCACGACAAATGGATTTCTGTTCTGCTTGATGGAACAGTTGACATCAATCAGATTTATGATTTAATAAACATAAGTTTTGTTGCAACAAGCAAAATAACAAAAAATAATTGAACGCTTGGATTAAAAATATGCAATAAGATATTAAAAAACAAAAATGATTTGACAAACTGTCAGGTCATTTTTTGTATAAAAAAACCACTGAACCAAGTGGTTCGACTAGTTTCGTTTGGTAGAACAAATCAAATCTATGTCGAACTCACCAAATAATATAATTATTCACATAAAAAAAGTAAGATGTCAGATCTTACTTTTTTGAGTTTATTTTTCATTTGTATTTACAATCAAACTTTCTTCAAATGTTTTTTTCATAAATAAAGCAAGTTCTAAAAGTTTTTTTGCATTTTCTTCTGACAAAACATCTTTGTAGTTTATGTACGAAGCCATATAAAATTCGTTTTCAAGATATATTTTTTTTGAAATATCAAAATTTATATCAAAAGACATAGCAGTTTGCAAAATGGCTCTGTCTGCAACAGAATTGCAATCGGCTTTGTTAATGCATTGTTTTTTATAAAAAGTATTTAAAACTTTTTCGCTAATTTTATCACTAGAAAATTCATTTGCAAAACTTGGTTGACCTTGGTTCATCGATTGTCTTAACAAATCTAGTTTGTCGGCATCACGAATCATTTTTGCAAACTTCAAAATTTTTTCATCTTTTTGTGTTTCATCAATTTTTAGTGCTCCGTGATTGGCTATGGAAAATTTGATGATTTCGTAATACTTTTTGTCAACAGGAAATTTTTCAATCATATTTTCATTAAACAAGATTTCAACTGATTTGTCAGGGTGGTTATATTCTTTTGTATCCTTGTGCGAACCATATAAAGTCCATTGTTTGAACCTTGAAATGTCGTGCAACAAACCAATTACAAAACATATATAAATATCGTTTTCATTGTCAAAAATACTTTTTCCAATAATTTCTGCATATTTTGCAACGTTGTAACTATGCACAAATTTTCTTTTGATATTTGGATTTTCTAAATCAAAAGTTTTAGCATAACTATTGAAAATTTCAGAACATAACAATCTTTTCTCACTATAATTCATTATTTTCTCCTTATTAAAATAATAGCATTTATCTATCATAAACGTCAATAAGTTTGACTTATTTTTTAATATTTAATATAATATAAACATATGAAAAACATTTTTCCATTAAAAATTTATAAATTTAACAAAAAGCAAGAAAATATTTTTGATAAATATTTTTGCGAAAAAAATGGCGAGTTTTATTTTGAAGGTATGTGGTTTAGAAATCAAAGACCAGAGAATAAAAAAGCATCAAATTATGTGGATGAAACCACACAAAGAAGGCGATATATTCATTTTTATAACACATACGAAAACTTAAATCATTGTTTTGCACTTAAATACGCCTACCTGATTGTTTCAAACACTTTGCCCAAAGAAGAAAATGAAGAGTATTTGAATCGTATATTATCTGCACTAAACAAAAAACACTTTCAAAAAACAAATGATGACACTTGGGAACTAGGCAATTTGCAAATTATAATAAAGCAATATGACAATCATCCAAAAAATGTTATCTGTGAAGCAACATTTCCAGAAAACTATAATTCTGT
>DMLH01000088.1 GCA_003453435.1 Clostridiales bacterium
ATTTTTTTCAAATTTAAACAAAAATGTTGAATATATTAAATCCACTTGCAATGAAAATAAAGATTTGGTTGTAAGATATTTTTATTGCAAGAATAAACAAATTGTGGCATTATTTTTAAATGAACAAAGCGATGTTGAAAAAATTGAAAAACTAGTTTTAAAACCTTTAATCAATTCAAAAAAATTGCCTACAAGTGTTAAGGATTTGCAAAATAATTACATATTATGTGCAGAAATGGAAACGGAAACTGACCTTGATAAATGTGTAGAAATGGTGCTTAAGGGGTTTTGTTTGGTGCTTGTTGATGGCTTTTTAAACTGTGTTTTGTGCAACACTATGCTTCCTGTTCAGCGCAGTGTTGAGGAACCACCATCTAGTGCAGTTATCTATGGACCAAGAGAGGGTTTTGTTGAAAGTATCAAAACAAATTTGGGCTTAATAAGAAAAAGATTGCCAACATCATCTTTAAAAATCGAAGAAATGACTATTGGAAGATACACAAAAAACAAGGTTATGATTTGTTATTTAAAAGATGTTGCAAATTTAAAAATTGTAAACAAAATAATATCAAGACTTAAAAAGATTGATATTGACGGTGTTTTGGATGCGCATTATTTAATATCATTTTTGGAGGAGAGAAAGGGGAGTATATTTAAGCAAATTGGCAAAACGGAAAAACCAGATATTGCAGTTGCAAAAATACTAGAGGGTAGAATTGCAATTATGGTTGATAATAGTCCAATTGTGTTAACACTTCCTTTTGTAGTGCTTGAAGATTTGCAAAATAGTGATGACTATTACCAACGAAGTTTCCGTGTTGGCATTGTTAGGTTTTTAAGAGTTATTTCGCTTTTCATGTCCATTTTATTACCAGGATTATATGTTGCAATTCAACTTTATCATTATAGAATTATACCCTTAAAGTTTTTGGTGTCTATCATTAATTCCAGCCAAGGCATACCGTTCACACCTTTCCTAGAAATGCTGTTTGTAATTGTTTTGTTTGAAATTTTATTTGAAGCAAGTTTGCGTATGCCAAGGTACATAGGTATGGCATTATCTGTTGTGGGCGCATTGGTGCTTGGTGACACTGCTGTTAAGGCTGGACTTATAAGTTCACCAGCAGTTATGATTATAGCCCTTACTGGCATTTCATTTTACACAATTCCAGACCAAACATCACAAATAAGCATTTTAAGGCTTTTGTTTACTCTTTTAGGTGGCATGGTTGGGCTTTTTGGAATAATTATTGCAGGCAGTGTACTCATTACATATTTAGTGGAATTTAATGCGTATGATGCACCATATTTGGCACCTTATGCACCATATATAAAAAATGATTTGAAAGACGGAATTTTTAAACAGGAGTCTATTTCACAAAACACAAGGCCACTAAGCATACCCAATCAAAAAAAGGTGCGAGAAATTAGACGTGGAGGTAAAAAATGAAACAACAATTAAGCACACGTCAATCCTGTTTAATCATTTTTATTGCAATGATAAGCACAAAACTTCTTTCATTAAACAGCATAATCAGTTATGATATGGATAATAATGCGTGGTTTGTATTTTTAATGTCCTTTTTAATAGATTTTATGTTTTCGCTAATTTTTATATATTTAATCAAAAAAGTAGATAAACCCATTTTGGAATATATAAAAGAGAAATTCGGCATTGTTTTAAGTACAATATTATCAATTTTAATTGCTATTATGTTTTTAATGAAAACAACTCAAATAATGGTTGATATATACCTATTTTTTGTGCAACTTATTTATGTTGAAATAAATAGAGTAGTTTTTGTAATTTGCTTTATTGTAATATTGCTTTATTATTCTTCTAGATATATGCAAAGCATTGGAAGAACAATTGAGTTACTTTTATTTCTTATATTATTTTCGTTAGTTTTAAGCATCGTAATTTCTTTTACACAAATTAAATTAGACAATTTATTGCCATTTTTAAACATAAATGTTATACGAACAGCAAAAACAACTTTTATTCATAATGTTTGGTTTGGCGACTTCTGGTTTTTGTTTTTTATGATTGGCAATGTTAAAATTGAAAAAAATACTACCAAAAAACTTGTTTGGTCCTATGTTATATCAGCGTTAGTTATTTTAATTTTTACAATTATTTTCACCTCTGTGTTTGGTGCAACAGCATCACTTCACAGAGTATGTGTTATAGATATAACGGAGGTCACGCCAAGATTAATTAATCAAGCACGTTTTAATTGGCTTGTAGACTTCACTTTTCCAATTGCTCTAATAATTGGTTTGGGACTTCACGCAAATTGTGTTTCCATTTGTTTTAAACACGTGATAAATAACAAATTAAAAAGCAAAACAACAATTGCAACAATTTTAACAACAGCATGTGTGCTGGCAATTTGTGTAATGTTCAGATTTACTTTTACGTCTTTTTATATGTTTATAAAAAATTATTTTTGCTATGCCAATACCATAATTCAATATGTGTTGCCAATAATTTTATTGGTCATGATTGAAACCAATTTTTCAAAAAATAAACAACGGAGGAGGCTGATGTATGGTAAGAAAAATATTGCATAGTAAAATAATGATATTTATGATTATCATATTTGTAGTTCTATTTCCGTTCACAATCAACATGCCCGACCAAACACAGAGTTATTCAATCGTGCTTGGTGTTGGTATTGATAAATCTGAAGAAGGATACGAAATTAGTACTCAAATTTTAACGTCAAAAGCAAATCAAGGTTTTTTAGAAACACTTCAAGTGCATAGCGCAAAAGGCAAAAATATGCTTGATGCAGTCGAGGAGTTGAGTTTGCATCTTGGAAGAATTAGTGGATTTGGTAATACAAGTGTTATAGTTTTTTCTGAGGATGTTGCAAAAGAAGGGATTGCTGAAACGTTAGATTTCTTTTTGAGAAGTAAAAGGCTAAACGGTAATCCATTTATTGTTGTTTCAAGAAATAAGGCAAAAAATATATTGAGCGACGCAGCAAAAATTGATGAAAGTTTTAACTATAATATAAACAGTTTGGCAAAGTTAAATAGAGATTTTGCAAATGGTACAATAATGACAATGGAAAATTTTCTTAATAATTATTACAGTGGAACAACTGCATCTGTAATTTCACAAATTAATCAAACAAATAATGATTATGACGGAGTTATGATACCAGATACAAACTCGCAAAGCAGTTCTGGTGGCGCAAATGGTGGCTCAAGTTCGAGTGAAGGTCAAAGTTCTGGTGGCTCTGAAGGTGGAGAAACAAGGGTTTTAAGCAATAAAGGTGATAGTTCTGTTTTTATAGGTTCTAAACAAGTGGCAAACATAGATGCTCATGTTGTAGAGGGCATGAACACTTTGCTTTACACAAAAAGAAATTCTTATACCATTAATAATGTTAGTGATGCATATTTTCATAATGCCACTGTTGTGTTAAGCCAAAAAAACAGTTATTTAACACGTGTTTTAAAGTTTTCTAAAAATGGCATACCAAGGGTTTATTTTGATATTCATTACACAATGAAGGTAGAACAAATTTTGCAAGATGGCATCAATCAAGTAATTTTGGATGGTTCTCAAAATTATATGACACCTACACTTCAACAAAAAATTCAAGAATATATTAGGGAACAGACTGCAGTATCATTAAATATTTTCAAAGAATTAAATGCAGATGTGTATGGTTTTCAGCAATCATTTGCTAAATATCACCCAAAAAAATGGAAGAAATTTTTAGACGGATTAGATAACCAAAAAGATGCATTTAAAAAAGTTGAAGTGTTTATGAAAATTCAGTTAAAAGGCAATTTGTAGTTTAAAAGCATGAAATAAGTTATTTGTTGGCTAAAGATGCGCCATTTAATAATATTGTTTAAAATTAGTAAAAAAGTGAGCATATGCTCACTTTTTGCTTCATATCGTTTTAGTTTTGTGGTTTGTTTTCAACATTTCCTATAATTGCAGTTCCATCCAAATAACTTTCAAAAATAGCCTTTAATCTTCTATGTGAAGTGTCCTCAAAAATTTCAATCAAATTATTAGGAGTTGCATTGTGCCCACCCATTTTTTTATAATAATTTTTTAAACTATCAAAAAAGTTTTTATCTCCAATTAAATTTCGTATGTCGTCAAACATAATCATGCCTTTAACATATGCGGCATATACATATTCCGGTTCGGTGTTGAACTGATTTAGTTTTCTGTTCATTGAAGTATCAACTTGTTTAAACACATCTTTATA
The DNA here is from genome assembly GCA_003453435.1 of Clostridiales bacterium. GTDB lineage: Bacteria > Bacillota > Clostridia > Christensenellales > UBA1242 > UBA9845. The sequence continues at coordinate 4,242 of DMLH01000088.1, forward strand.
AACATCTACAAAAAGTGTATAACTTGTTATTGCATTTTTAACACATACGTCCCTCATAATTTCATATTCTGGGTTATTTTCATAAAATACAACAACACTATATTCTGCAAGGCTTTCATCAAGCCATCCGTAGTCATATTCATTGTTTCCAACTACGCCATACCACCATTGGTGTGCAATCTCATGAATTATAGTTATGCAATAGTCATCATATTTATCTAGGCCATCACTTATCATAACAAGGTTTGGATATTCCATTCCACCATACAGAAAACCAGTTTCAACAACCGCAAGTGTAGTATATGGATATTTGCCATACTTGTTATTAAATGTGCTTAGTGCTTTTTGTGCAACGCTCATACTGTCGTCACTTTTTTCGTCACCATAATAATAGTATGTTATTTCCGTATCCTCAACCAACTGAGACTTAGTTTTAAATTCGGTTGATAATACCATAGCAAAATCACGCACTGCTTTTGCTTGCATATTTGTTGTTATTGTTCCGTTTGTAATGTTTTCATGAGACTGTATCTTATTTCCGGTATTTGCTAAAATGTAATCATTAGGATAGTTTATGCTGACATTATAATTTGCAATGCCAGAGTAAAAAGGATCACCGTTGCTACTATATGGGTGTTTATCCCAATCGTCTGCATCAAACACACAAGCAATAGGGTAAAAATTTCCGAGGTTTATTGTTTTGTCGTTATAGCCAAATCGATGCAAAACATTTGGAATTGTAATTTTGTAATCTAAAAAAATTTTTACAAAATCGTTAGGATATAGAGGTGCATTTAAAGTTATTTTTAATAAATCGTTATCTGTATTTTCAAAAGTATAACTGCAATTGTCGTTTCCAATTTTTACATCATTAATTTCTATCTTGCCAAAACTTAACCCGTTAGGATACGCTTTGCTTTCGTATAATTTGCTTACTGGTTTGTTAACTGCCACATCACTAAAAGAGTTAGGGTATAAGTGGAAATAAACTTCACCCAAAATGTTGCTTGATGTATTTTTGTAATTAACTGTTTGTTTTCCTAGCATTGTTTTTTTGTCTTCAAGTTTTAAGTCTATGTTATATTCAGTGATATTTGTTCCAAATTTCTTAACAAAATTGTTAGCAAAACACCCACTGCAAAAAAGTGATAACCCTAAAATTATTAACGCAAGAAATGTGGCTTTAATTCTTTTATGTTTTATTCCCATACGGCACCTCAGCATTTATATGGTATTTTATTATTTAAAATTATATAATATGCATGGGCTTGTACAAAGTACCATTTTTTTACTTAATTATTTTAGTTTTGCCATGAAAAAAATGTCAAAAAATAAAATATGTAAATTGACTTGAAAAAAAATTAAATTAAATATATAATAATAAAACAATATAGTATAATTGTTTAGTAAAACTTTATATTATTTAGGGGAGTATATGGCATTTTGTAAATTTTCAACAGAAAATAGAAAAAGTGGTGATGTGGTAATTAGCAGCGCGTTTTTTGTGGACTATATGCCATATGCGCCTGAAAGTTTAACAAAAGTTTATTTGTATGGTTTAAACAAATGCTATGAAAATACAGATGTTGATAACACATTACAAAATTTTGCTACAGAACTTAATATGACCGAAGAGGACATTAAAAGTGCATTTTATTATTGGCAGGAAGAGGGACTTGTCACCATTTTAAATCTTCAACCAATAGAAGTTAGATATTTGCCAATTCGGCCTAAAAAATATCAAGCCAAAATGTTTAAAGAGGATAGGTATTCATCATTTAACAAATCAATTCAAGAAATTTTGGATGGCAGGATGATTACACCTTTTGAATATAGAGAGTATTATTTAACAATGGAAAGTTTACACATAGAGGCAGATGCCATGCTTATGATTGCAAAATTTTGTGTAAATCAAAAAGGAAACAATGTTGGATATAATTACATTTTAACAATTGCAAAAAACTGGGCATATGATGGCGTTCATACGGCCGGCGATGTTGAAAAGAAACTTTGTGACATTGAAACTTTAACATCAAAAGTAAAAGATATACTTGTTGCGCTTAAAAGCAAAAAAATGCCAAGTTATGAAGATAGAGAATTGTATTCTAAATGGACAAATGTTTATGGATATGACCCACTTGTTTTAATTGCTGTTGCAAAAAAAATTAAACGTGGTGGAATACTAAGCCTTTCTAACAAAATTGATGAATATCGTTCTTTAAAACTTTTTAGTATTGAAGAAATTGAAGAATTTGAAAATTCTAAAGATGAATTATTAGACATGGCTAAAATAACTTGTCAATCTCTTGGCGTTTTTTATGAGAATTTGGATCCAGTTGTAAACACTTACATATTAAAGTGGAAGCAAATGGGCTATTCAAAGGAGGCAATTAAACTTATTGCCAACATCTGTTTCAAAAAATATATAAGAAATATTGAGCAAATGGATGAAATTGTTTCTAAATATTATTCAAAGGGCTTAGTTTCAATTGATGCAATAAATGAATATATATCTGGCACACTGTCTGTAGACAAAAAAATCAAATCAATTTTAGAAGCTCTTAGCCTTTCTCGTCAAGTCACATCTTGGGATAGAGATTTTTATCACACATGGACATACTCTTGGCACTTTAACAAGGACATTATTGACTATGCGGTTTATCTTGCTAACGGAAAATCACAACCAATGGCATATATAAACAAAATTCTCGCAAATTGGAAGGAAAATGACATTTCAAATTTGGAAGATGCAAAAAAATATGTTGCAAATACAAATAGCAAATTCCAAAAAACTGCAGATGTAAGTGAAAGCAAAAAAGAGTTTATAACCCACAGTTTTTCAAGTGAGGAGTTAAATGCATTGTTTGATAATTTGGATGAGGTGAAACTTATATGACAAAAAAAGAGATATATAAGCAAGTGTTCCAAATGTTAGAACAAAAACGAAATAACAAAATTTTTGTTGCTGAAAGAAATAAATCAATAGCACTTTCAAATAGTGAGTACTTCAATTTAGATTTTAAAGAAAAAATTTTAAATATGGAAATTGGAAAGTTAAAATTTGAGGGTGAAGATTACTCGCAAAAAGAAGATGAATTGCAAAGAATAAAAGAAGAACAACAAGAAGTTTTAAAAAGCCTTAATTTATTAGGCAAGGATTTAGAGCCACAATTCGAATGCCAAAAGTGTAAGGACACTGGAATTTTTGAAAATTCTATTTGTTCATGTGCGGCACAAATGGCAAATAACATTGTTATGCAAGGCTGTGGGGTAGATTTATCAAAGGTGCCAACTTTAAAGGACTATGATTATAAATTTTTTGATGATGAAAAAGAGCAAAGTTTTGCAAAAAAGTGCGTTAAGATACTTACAGACTATGTAAACAATTTAAATAGTCTTGAAATGAAAAATGTGGTTATGTGTGGAGCATCGGGTACAGGCAAAACTTACCTTACAAGATGCATTGCAAAAGAGTTTGTTCAAAAAGGATATACAACACTTTTTATAAGCGCATTTGATTTAAACAATATGTTTTTGGAAGAGCATTTGTCTAGCAATGATCAAAAAGACCATTTGAAAGATTTAATTGAAACTGACTGCTTGATAATTGATGACCTTGGTACTGAACCTATGCGCAAAAATGTGACAAAAGAGTATCTTTTGCTATTACTTAACGAAAGATTAACAAAAAACAAAGCAACAATAATCACAAGTAATTTAAGCCCAGAGCAAATTTTAAATAAGTATGAAGAAAGAATTTTCTCAAGAATTTTTAACAAGCGTTCGTCTTTAATTTTGGAGTTTAATGGTAAAAATAATAGATTAAAAAAGTAAAAAAAAATCAAGAGTTTTCTTGATTTTTTATGTTTAAATATGGTTTGATTATAAAGTTCATTTTAAATACGTAGTTTAAATTATATCTTTTCGCATGCTTTTAATTGCTTCTTTTTCAAGGCGAGATACTTGTGCTTGGCTAATGCCAACTTCGTTGCTAACTTCAACTTGTGTCTTACCAAGATAGTATCGCATTAAAAGTATTTGTTTTTCTCTTGCGGAAAGTTTTTTTAATGCATCTTTAAGTGCAAAATTTTCAATCCACTCATCTTGGTTGTTTTTGTTGTCGCCAATTTGGTCCATAACCCTAACGGTTTCGGCGCCGTCTTTATAAACAGGATCGTACATACTAACTGGTTCTGTTAATGCATCAAGCGCAAAAGAAACTTCTTTAATGCTGATACCAAGGTCACTAGAAATTTGTTCCAGCGTTGGCTCTGCTTTAAAATTTTTTGCGTATTTTTCTCTACACTTTAAAATTTGGTATGCAGTATCTCTAATACTTCTAGATACTCTCATGCTGGTGCTATCACGCATAAATCTTCTAATTTCGCCAATAATCATTGGCACTGCATAGGTGGAAAATTTTACGTTTAAGCCAGTGTCAAAATTGTTAATTGCTTTAATTAACCCAACACAACCCACTTGAAAAAGGTCATCAGGGTTATGGTTTTTTGCATTAAACCTTTGCACAACGCTTAAAACAAGCCTTAAGTTTGCAATAACAAATCTTTTTTTTGCATTCTTGTCTCCATTTTTAAGTTTTTGCATTAAATCTGCCATTTCATCATTAGAAAGTTTTGGCAGGCTTGAAGTGTCTATGCCACAAATATTAACTCTATTTGCCATAAAATCTCCTATGACTATATGGTTAACTATTTGCAAAAATTTATTCAAAAAATTAAAAAAACTGACAA
>DMLH01000043.1 GCA_003453435.1 Clostridiales bacterium
ATGACAAAAAGAGTTATAAAAACTGAACTAATTAAGGAGTATATAAACAAAAACCATTTATCTAAAACAGCATTTTGCAAAAATTGTAAAATTGCACCAAGCACACTTAAAGCAATATTAAGTCAAAGCACAAATGTTGGCATTGTTGCACTATTTAAAATTGTTAGAGTTTTAAATATTGAAATTTGTGAATTGTTTTATGAATAATATGTTTTGTATTTGCTAGATATTTTTTGCCAAGTGGTGTATAATATGCAATATGAAATACGAGGAAATTGTTAAACAAAAAGTTAAGGATATTCAGCAAAAAGTTAAAAACAATCAAGATATTTATGTGCTTGCAATTGAAAGCAGTTGTGACGAAACCAGCATAGCCGTTGTTAAAAATGGCAGAGAAGTACTAAGTAACGAAATAGCAAGCCAGATTGATATTCATACAAGGTTTGGCGGTGTTGTGCCAGAAGTTGCAAGCAGAAATCATATACTTTGCATAAATAATGTTTTAAGCAAAAGTTTGCAAACTGCGGGACTTACGCTGGATGATATCGATGCAATTGCAGTCACATATGGCGCAGGGCTTTCAGGTGCACTTATGGTTGGTGTTAATTTTGCAAAAGGCCTTGCACTTGCAAAAAATTTGCCACTTGTTGCTGTTAATCATATTAAAGGCCACATTAGTGCAAATTATATTCAAAATAAAGATTTAAAGCCACCTTTTGTTTGTTTGGTTGTTAGTGGTGGACACACTGCAATTCTTAGGGTTGATGACTACTTGCATCACACTTTAATTGGTCAAACTCTTGATGACGCAATTGGCGAGGCTTTTGATAAAGTAGCACGTGTTGTAGGTTTGGGATATCCAGGTGGTCCTAAAATTGATAAAGAGGCAAAGAAAGGCGAATATAATTTAATGTTTGTTAAAAAAAGTGAATTAGATAAAACTTACAATGTTAGTTACAGTGGTTTAAAAACGGCAGTTATAAATTACTTGCATCAAAAGGAGCAAAAAGGTGAAGTAGTGAATGTTGCGGATGTTGCTTGCAGTTTTCAGCACGAGGCAATTGATATGCTTAGTGAAAAAGTTGTAAGGGCCGCAAAAGAGTTTCATTTAAACACTGTTGCAATGGCTGGCGGTGTTGCAGCAAACAGTTATTTAAGAGAAAAAATGCAAACACTTTGTGAACAAAATAATATTGATTTAACATATCCAGCGTTAATTTTGTGTACTGATAATGGTGCAATGATTGGTGCAGAGGGCTATAATAATTTAATTTTAAATAATAATATTTGTTATGATTTAAAGTTGTCACCAAACCCATCTTTAAAATTAAATTGATAAAAATTTATATAAAAATTCAAAAAAACAGCAATTTTTTTGCTGTTTTTTGGTGAATTTTACAATTTTTATTAAATTTTACAAAGTATTATTTATTTCTCTTACAACATAACCTTGCGCGCTTTCTGTAAGTTCATATCCCATTGCAAGTAGTTTTTCATCAAATGCTGAACTGTATGTTCCGCTTTTAATTTCACTCATTGCATTGCCACCGTCTATTGCATTTGTAAATGCTTCACTTGTTTTTATTGTTTCTTTTCCTTCAGCACTTGTAAATGTTCCATTGTTTTCAATTGTAAGTTTTACAGTTGAACTTGTGCTAACATCTGTAAGAGCTTCGTGTATTGCATATCCATTTTGACTAGTGATGCTTACATTATCAAGTTTTAAAATCATATTTCCAATATAACCATTTTTGCTATCCAAAATTATTCCGTCACCTGTGCTATTAGCACCATTGCCATTAGGTACTGGACTTGCAAAATTTCCTGTTGCGTTTATGGTTGAACTTTTAATTTCTAAATCTCCAGCTTTCATATAAATGCCAGTATAACCATTTATTGTACAGTTATCAATTTTAAATTTTCCACTGCCAGCCAAATAGAATGTATCATCAGTGCTGTTAAATGTTGCATTTCTTGCGGTTATGTTAGAATTGTTGCAAGTTCCATTTGTTTGAATTTCGCAGTCATTACTTACAGTTGCCGTGTAAGTTCCACCATCAATAACGACATTCCCATTATCGTTTCCAGAGTATCCTGCAAGAATTGTACCATTGATGGCACTGCCTAGAGTTTTTCCGTTTATTTGAAGTGTAGCATCATTTGTGATGACAAATAATGATTTTGCATTAACTCTTGTTAAAGTTTTTCCGTTAAGGTTGAGTTTAACGTCTTTTGTTAAATTTATTGCGGAAAAACCCTGTGTTGTCATTTCACTTGTAACATTAATGTTTTCAAGCATAACAATTTCGCCGTTGCCTTCATAGTTTTCAATAGCATCATTAAGGCTTGCATATCCCATTTTTTCTATGGCCACAACACTACCATTTGCAAGTGCAGTTTTCTTTGCATATTCACACACTTCGCATGGTTCAACGTAGTACCAAACGTCATCAATTTTTTCATAAGTTGCTGTACCAAAACTATGCTCAGCTTTATCTTTTACTTCCTCAATATGCTCACAAGTTGCTTCATGCCAATGGTGTGTTGCATCATATGTCCATTGTTCGCTGAAAGTATGCTCGTGCATTTCACAGCCACTAAACATAGTGCCTAATATAATTGTTAAACAAAAAATAACTAATATGTTAAAAAAGCTTTTTTTCATTTTAATCCTCCTTTTTTAGTGTGCGTAGAACTTAAAATTTAATTCATGTTTAAATTTTTTTATCTTTTGTTTGTCGAAATCAACCACCATTTTAGCGCATTAATTTGACATAGAATTAGTCATTTGTTATAATAATAGAAAGGTGAAATTTAGCATGAAAAGAGTATTAACTGGTATAAAGCCTACTGGATACGCACATATAGGCAATTATTTTGGAGCAATAAAACCGGCAATTGAACTAAGCAATAATAGCGAATACGATTGCTTTTATTTTATTGCTGATTATCACGCCCTAACAACCTTAAAAACAAAAGATGAGTTTGCTGAATATACAAAAAATATTGCATGCACATGGCTTGCGTGTGGCTTAAATCCTGAAAAAGTTGTGTTTTATAAGCAAAGTGATATTAAGGAAGATTTTGAACTTAATTGGATACTTTGCAATGTCACACCAAAGGGTCTCATGAATAGGGCACATGCTTACAAAGCAATTGTAGAGAAAAATGCTGAAAGTGGACAGGATGCTGATGCAAATGTTAATATGGGTTTATATAATTATCCAATTTTAATGGCAGCGGACATACTACTTTTTGGCACAAATTTAGTACCAGTTGGCTTGGATCAAAAACAACATATTGAAATTGCAAGAGATATTGCAAGTTATTTTAATAAAAAATATAAAAAAGATGTCTTTGTCATGCCAGAGGAACTTATTCAAAAAGAAGTACAAACACTTGTGGGTCTTGACGGTAGAAAAATGAGTAAAAGTTATGACAATACCATTAAATTGTTTGGCACTGAAAAGGAATTACAAAAGAGCATTAATAGAATTGTTACAGATAGTAAAATGCCTGGTGAGCCAAAAGATGTTGATTGTACAGTAAATAAACTATATAAACTTTTTGCAACTGAAACGCAGCAAAAAGAATTTGAGAGAAAACTTAAAGAAGGACTTTCTTGGGGTGAGGCAAAAAAAGAACTTTTTGAAGTTGCAAACAATTATATTAAGCCAATGCGCGAAAAATTTGACTACTATATGGAGCATTATAACATAGTTGAAGGCATGCTTAAAAGTGGTGCAGAAAAGGCAAGCAAAATTGCAAAAGAGTATTTATTAGAAGTTAGAAAAGCAATTGGAGTTGAATAATATAATTTCAAAAAATAAAATAAAATTGCAAAAAATTACTATTAAATTTTAAAAAAATGGCTATTTTTAGCCATTTTTT
>DMLH01000002.1:0-1127 GCA_003453435.1 Clostridiales bacterium
GTTTTTCTCATTTTGCCTTGTGCTTGTTTTGGCATTGCGTTAAGTTTTGATGAAAGGCCTTCATTTACAAGTTCGTGCAAACTTTTGCCAAACATTTCAGTTCCCCAAATTCCTTGAGGGTTATTTTCAAACTGACTAAGCAAATATTTAACAAGTTCTTCGCTTTGTTGTTCTGTGCCAACAATTGGGCTAACTTCCGTATTAATATCTACTTTCATAATATGAAGTGATGGCGCACTTGCTTTAAGCCTAACACCAAATTTGCTGCCTTGTTTAACAATTTCTGGGTCTTCAAGAGTCATTTCTTCCATGCTAGGAACAACAACGCCGTATCCTGTTTCTTCAACCTCATCCAAAGCAACTTTAAGTTTATCATATTCCTTTTTAGCATGGCTTAAATCCTTAAGATTTGCAAGTAATTCATAATCACTAGCAATATTTACTCCACTTTGCTCGCTTAAAACTTTATAGAATAAGTTTTCTTTTGGAACAACAGTTAGTACAATGTTTCCACTGCCAAGTTCAACAATGTTTTGTGATAGTGGCTCAAAGTTTTCACTGTTATCAAATAACACTTTGCTTAATTTAAAGTCGCCAATTTTTTCAAGGCCATCAGTACTTTGCCTTATCTCATTAATAATTTCGGTGATAAGTGCACTGCTAAATGGCAAAGCCTCCATCCATTTTGGCATTTTAACTTGAATTTTGTTTACAGGGAATTCTTGTAAAAGTAAATTAAATACTTTTGCAATATCATCTTCTTCCATTTCTTTAACATTAAGGGGCAAAACTTTTGATGAATATTTCTGTGCTAAACTTTGTGCCAGTTTTTTTGTTTCTACTTCTTCTGGCTTTGTTGTGTTTAAAACAATTACAAATGGTTTTTGATTGTCCTTTAATTCAGCCACAATTCTTTCCTCGGCATTAACATATGCTGTTCTGTCAATTTCAGTAAAACTGCCATCGGTTGTCACAAGCACTGCAATATTGCTATGCTCTGTAATTACCTTTTGTGTGCCAAGTTCAGCAGCCCTATCGAAAGGCATTTCTTCTGTGCTCCAAGGAGTTTTTACAAACCTTGGTTTTTCATTTTCTTCATATCCGTTTGCGCCTTTAACAGAGTATCC
>DMLH01000002.1:1238-4842 GCA_003453435.1 Clostridiales bacterium
GTTGTCATAATTGTTTTGCCTTGTGCAGATTGTGGCAACTCATCTATTGTGCGCTGTTTAGCATACGCATTGGCTATTTTAGGCAAAATAAGTTTGTTTACAAAGTTTGTAATAAATGTGCTTTTGCCTGTTCTCACTGGTCCAACAACACCAAGATATATGTCACCGCCAGACCTTGTGGCAATTTCTTTGTATATATTGCTATTTTCCATATTCTCCTCCAATAATAGTCATAGTTAAATATATGTTGTCAAGAAGCAATATAGAACAATAAAAAAGAAGGAATTTTAAATCCTTCTTATAAATTAATGCTTTAGTTCGAGCAATTTTATCTCCTCTTGTTCATCAACTTTTTCAGTTTTCTTTTCTGCTTGTTCATTTTTCTTTTGACTTTCTGATTTCATTTTCTCATAAAGAGTTTTAGCAAACGCTTTATCAACCTTGGATTGGCTAATTTTTGGAACCTTGTACAAATTAGGCTTAGGTTTAGTTAAAACTTCAGAAGTTAAAAACTCTGCATCCATTTGTTCTTTAAGATCTAAAAGTTGTTCCTCTTTTTGTTTTTCTAAATTTATTTTACTATAAACAGTATCAACAATTGCTTAATCGATTTTTGATTGACTAATCTTAGGAACTTTATTCAAATTAGGTTTACGTTTAGATAAAACTTCGGAAGTTAAAAGCTCTGCATCCATTTGTTCTTTAAGTTTTAAAAGTTGAACTTCATCCCAATATTTAAACATCTCTAAAATTTCCCCATATGAATAAAGTTTAGATTGTGTTTGAGCCAAATAATCTCTAACTATTTGTTCATCGCTAACAACCCAAATTGGATATCCATTTGTAGGAATTAGAGTTTCATTCTCTTTTATAAATTGTACATTTTCCGCTTTGTCCATATCTCCTTGATAGTAAACATGAAGATCGGATTTACCATAAATATCTTTCATATACTTATTAACTTCTTCTAATTTTAAGTCCATAAGTTTATTAAAGAAATTTCTAACAAATGATTTTTTTCCATAAACATAATCAAAAAATAATTTTTCAGACTCATAGGTCTTAATATTAGTTTTTCTTGCACGTTCTTGTTGCATAGCTTGTTTAAATAATGCAAACTCTTCTTCACTAATACCATTTTTTATTAAGTCTCTTAAAATATTTGTCACAACCTCAATACAACGATTTGCATTTTCTGGATTTGTTTTTATTACAATTGCTTTGATATTGCTATTAAGTACAGGAACACTAACAAAACTTGAGGTGTAAACTAAATGATTATGATATCTTAAATTCTTATGTAATTTTCCAGCAAAGTCATTAAAATACCAGCCTTCAAACCTAGTCATTAAATCATTTTTCTCTACGCCATCTAATCCTCTAAACAAGAATTCAATATCAAACGAATTTGAAAATGGTGTATTCACCTTTGTTAAATTATTTTCTATTTCGTATGATTGCTTCTTAATAGATATCTTTTTTCTTGAATCAGAAGGGAATCTATAAATAAAATTCTCCTCCACAACTCTTTTAACTTCGTTATATGGTAAACTTGTCACAACGCTTATAACCATGTTATCAGTAATAAACCTTTTATGAGCATATTCTTCCAAATCTTTTGTGGTTATTCTGTTTAGTGAATATGGTGTACCTAAAATTTCATTTGTTGTATCCGCACTTCTATTTGCAACAAGTGATGAAATTCCCATTTCATCAAGCGACATATATATCTCTTGTAAAATTGCCTTTCGCTCTTTTCTCCATCTGTTTTCATTAAATTTATGATTTAAAAACATTTCACTGTTAATTTCGAAAAGTTTCTCAAAGTTATTGTTTGGAGTATTAAATGTTGTTGCAATTACATTGCCTGATGTAAAACCATTTTGTATTGTTGTTGTTTTTCTGTATAAATCGTAAAGTTCAGTTTCACTCATTCCTAAAAGTGGTCTATTTATCATTGAATGTTCAAGAGCATGTGCAGTGCCCTCCTTACCTTTAGGGTCGCATTTTGAACCACACAAAAATCCCATAGTTACGTCTGTTGCACTGTTTATATTTTGCCTATAGTAAATTAAAGTTGCACCATTAGGATATTTTTTTATATGTTTTTCTGCCATAAATATTCTCCTGCGTAATAATATATGTGTATATTTTATCATAACCAAAATGGTATGTCAATGCCCAATTTTAAAATATTTTATAATTATTAATCTGCATCTATAATTTATGTTTTTATAAAAATATAGTTATTCAAAAAAAATAAAAAATGCAAGGTTTTGCCTTACATCTTCTCAATTTCTGAAATCAGTTTTTTTACAGCCCTACCACGATGACTAACTGAGTTTTTTTCTTCCTCTGTGCTTTCTCCAAATGTCTTTTTTAAGTCATGTGAATAAAACAAACAATCATAGCAAAATTCTGTATTACCAATTTCCTCGTGAGTTATTTCACCAAATGTTTCACCAACACAGGAAATGTACTCACCGTTTGGCCACATTAAAACAAGAGTGCAAACAAATTTTGCCTGCCTATTTGTTTCATCTTTTAATTCCCTTAAAAGTTTATTTCTGTTTTCCTGATTATTTCCATGCTCGCCAGCAAACCTTGCGCTATAAACACCTGGCGCACCGTTAAGCACGTCAACAGCAAGGCCACTATCATCAGCAAGCACCATATAACTTAAATTTTTGCTTTTTAAAAACTGACTTATTGCTTTTGCTTTTATCAAAGAATTTTCTAAAAATGTTTCACCGGTTTCTTCGATATCGCCCTCAAAGCCAATATCTTTAAGTGACAAAATTTTAATGTCTTTTGTCGCTTCACTGCAAGAAAACATGTCGCCAATTTCTTTAATTTTATGTTTGTTTGAACTTGCAAGCACCATTATCTTTTGTTCCATTTTATTCCTCCATTTTTTAAATAAATTTAAGCAAAATATTAAAAATGTTAAAATTTTTACTGTTTTTTTTGTGTTTTTGTGATATTTTTTTGCATTTTTTCGAATTTTATATTTATTTTTTTATTTTTTGTTCGGCAAGAATTTGCCTTAAAAAGTGCCCAGTGTAACTATTTGGCTCTTCAGCAACCTGTTCTGGTGTTCCTGCCACAAGAATAGTTCCACCGCCATCGCCACCTTCTGGGCCTAAATCTATAATATGGTCGGCAACTTTAATAACATCGAGGTTGTGTTCTATAACAATAACTGTGTTGCCTTCAGCAACTAGTCTTTGCAAAATACAAACAAGTTTGTCTACGTCATAACTATGAAGTCCTGTTGTTGGCTCATCTAAAATATAAAGTGTTTTTCCTGTTGGTCTTTTTGAAAGTTCTGTTGCTAGTTTCACTCTTTGAGCTTCTCCACCAGACAATGTTGTGGAAGGTTGTCCAAGCTTAATATATCCTAATCCTACATCTTGTAATGCCTGGATTTTATTTTTTATTTTAGGAAGTTTAGCAAAAAAATCTAATGCTTCTTCAACTGTCATATCTAATACATCTGCTATTGTTTTTCCTTTATATTTCACTTCTAAGGTTTCTCTGCTATAACGTTTTCCATGGCAAACTTCGCAAGGCACATAAACATCCGGCAAAAAATTCATTTCAA
>DMLH01000037.1 GCA_003453435.1 Clostridiales bacterium
GTTATGATTTAGACCAAAATAACGCCTACAGTGTAAGATTTAAGCACGATGACGTAATTCGTGAATATAAAATTTATATTTTTTATGTGGAAGACCCTAACAGCGAAATTGTTGTTTTGAATTATGATTTAAATGGTGGAGTTAATTCTCCACAAAACTTAAAGAGAGACCTTATTTCTAATAGCAAAAATATTGAATTGTATGAGCCAACTCGTGAAGGATATGAATTTAAGGGCTGGTATACATCTCCAACATTTGAAGAAAACAGTAAATTAAACGTTATAAATGACAAATATGTTTTAAAAAATAGTGATGTAATACGTTATGATACCAACACCGTTGGGTATCAATCAAGTTTTAATCAAATTGTTAAAAAAAGTAATGTATCATTTTTATATGCTAATTGGGAAAAGATTGAAGAAGTGCAACCTGATATTATCGATGAAGACGAGAACTCTGGTGGGGTGGCGGTTTTAATTGTGCTTGTAAGTTTTGGTTTTGTTGTTGGTTTAATTGCAACAGTAAGCATTGTTCAAGTTTTTAAAAGCCACAGGATTTACAGAGTAAGATAACTATAAATATTTTTATCATAATTACACAAAATCTATTTGTAAATAAATTTTGTAGGTGAATTATGAAAAAATTAAAATTAACAGTTGCACTGTCTTTATTTGCTTTGACGTTTATAATGGTTATTTCCGGCATTATTATTGGTGTGGTGGAAGATAGAAACACATTTTCGGGCAATATTTACATAAATGGCAATAACGTTAGAGGCTACACGGTTGAGCGGGCAACAAAAGTTGTGGAGGATGGCATCAAAAGCAAAATTAACGGCATCAATATCAACATTAAGTATGGCGACAAGGTTTGGACTTTTGATGAGTCTGATTTTGAAGTTGATGATGCTGTTAAAAATGTTGTCTCAACCGCTTTTAAAAACAATAAGTTTAGTAATAAAGATTTAATCAACATGGTTACGGAAAGAAAGGATAATTTTACAACCTCTGTTTTTGATATTTTTAAAGATTTTGACAAAAAGATTGATAATATCATTGATGAGATTGAAGTCGAACCTCAAAATGCAACTGTAAGTTTCCAGCCCGACCAAAAACAAATGTTTGTTATAACTCCAGAGGAAAATGGTATTGAAGTGGATAAACAAGCTTTGTTAAATGACCTTAAAAGCCAATTTTCTGTGTCAAAAAGCATTGATATTGATGTTAAAACAAAAACAATTGAACCACAAATTAAAGCCAATTATTTTGATGATAAACTTTCGCTGCAGTCCAAGTTTTCAACAAGCATCAAAAACAGTCAGGCGGGCAGAAGAAACAATGTGACTGTGGCACTTAAAAAAATCAATGGAACAGTAGTCAAACCAAACGAAATTGTAAGTTTCAATAGGTTAACCTCTCCGCAAGATGCAAGTGGCGGTTATCAAAATGCAATAATAATTTTAAACGGCGTGTATACAAATGGCATGGGTGGCGGTATTTGCCAGGCAAGCACAACTCTTTACAATGCTTTGGTTCTTGCAAACCTAGAAATTGAAGAAGTTCACAAGCACACAATTCCGGTGCACTATGTTGAGCATGCGTTAGATGCAATGATTAGCGATGGTTATGCCGATTTAATTTTTAAAAATACGAGCAATGACGATATTTATATCAAATCATTTGTAAAAGGCGATGATGCTGTTGTTGAAATATATGGCAAAAGTTTGCCAGATGGCGTAACAATAAAAAGGGTGGCAGAGGAAACCACAATACCACATAATGGTGATAAAGTGATTGTCGATGTTAACGGTGAATATGCAAACAAAGTGCTATACAAAGGCGAATATTACAGACTTAAATGGCCAGAACAAGGCTACGACACAACGGCATACAAAGAATATTACAAAGGCGATAAACTTATAAAGAGAGAGGAAATTCGTCACGAAACATATCAGCCACAGCAAGGCATTGTAATTGAAGGAGCGCAGGAACTACCAGAAGGTTTTGTGTTGCCAGAGCAAGACGTAACAATTTACCCACCACAAAGCGAGCAGTAAACTTTTGAAAATGCAAATCATATTAAAAAACGTAAATTTTGCCTGTTGACATTTTGTTTTAACTATGATATAATTTTGCCGTAGGTGAAATATGAAAAAAATTTATATGATATGGGATGAAAATTGGGGCAATACAGGAATATTTTTTGACGACGAGAAAGTTGCTAAAGAATTTTGCGAGTTAAAGAACAATCGTTATCGTATTGGTTCTGAAGCGCATTATAATTATCTAGTTAAGTCAATGGATTTTTATAATTCTATGGAAGACTATAAAATCAGCCAAAAAAAATATTATAAACACGAATTAAAAGTTGCTATTAAAGGTTTAAAAGAGAGTATTGAAGAAATTGAAAGTAACAATTTTTATTTTTATGTAGACCTTGATGATGGAAGTTGTAATGGATATCATATAAGCTGTAATTTAAAAAAATTTGAGGAAATACTTAATAATTTTAGAGAAGAGCACTATACAGTTCGCACTTTTAGTTCTGAATATTATGATACAGAGACTATTTATTTATCAAAAAAAGACTTGCCAAAAATTAAAAAAGCTTATAAAGAAGCTAAAAAAGAATTAAATCATATGAAAACAACTCTTATAAAATATCAAAAAGAGTTTGTTGAATTATGTGGAAGTGAAAAGCAAACAGCAAAAAAGGCTGAAGAAAAGGAATTAACAAAATAGTTATATAAAAATAAGGGTTGCCCCTTATTTTTAGTTTTCTAGTTTTTCCAATTCATTATGGCTAATAATTTTGCCTTCTTTTTTTGAAAAATGTTCCAAAATCTGTAGCATATAGCCTTTGTATAACTTTTTGCTACCTTCTGCATAACTATCAGTTTCGTATTTACCACTTAAAAAGTGAAAGTCATAGTCAATATCAAATTTCTTAATTCCATTTTTTACAATTTGTATAAATTCTTCATCGGATATGGCATTTGAGTTTGTTAAATAGCAACAGCCATCACCAATTATCATAGGGTTTATAATCAAATTAAACCTGCAATAAGATTTGGCATCTTCATTGGTATAAATTTGTAATTTATCTATGTTTGAAATTTGCTTTAAAGCGTTATCAAAATTGTAATAGTATGCGTTATCAAGATTAAAATAATATTCTTTATTAAAATTGTAATGGTATTTATTATTAAACTTTGCAGATTTATAGAATAAATGCAATTTGTTGACATCATTATTCCTTAAGCAATTCTTTTTAAGTAATTCAATAGTTATATAATCAAAAATCAAAAACTTTTTAAAATTACTTTTAGAGTCTTTAAAAACTTCTCTACAATTTACAACGTCAATTAAAAATGCTTTATATGGGCAATTTCTTTTTTGCGCTTCTTTAAACAAATCAAAATATTCTTCATGACTCATAATTATACTTTAGTTAATTGGAGTATATAACATATACATTGATAATGTCAATAGCTTATTTTTAAGTACAATTCTATAAGAAATGTGATATAAATTTTATTATATTTTATGCAATTTTATTTAAAAATTACGAATATATCCACAAAATAGTCAGGTTGTCCACACAAAAGTAGGTGAATTACTATTGAAAATCAGTCTCAAAAATATAATTAATAAACTTAAAATGTGGATAAATAGCCATAAAAATGTGGATAAGTGGATAACTTTTGAATAAAAATGCATTTTTCTATGTATATTTAAACAAAATTCATAATTATACATACAATTTTATAAATATGATTGTGTGTACAAGTGGAAATCTTTTTTTACTGCTTAAAAAAGTGCGAAAACTCGTCTTGTTTAAATGTGGAAATGCTTTTTTTAATGTGTATAACTTTTGTTTTCACTCATAAATATTCAAAGAATCATTAAAACTAAATCTGTCAACAAGTATAGAAGATGATAGTATCAAAACCATAAGTGATATTCCTGCCCAAACATCGCTAAAGTAGTGCACACCTAAGTAAATTCTTGCAAAACTCATAAAAAAGCAAAATAGGGTTATAAAAATTGTTAGTAGTATCTTAATTGGGTCTTTTTTAATATACTTAAAACTTAAAAATGCAAGTGACAAATAAAACACATTGGCAGTTTGTGAGTGGCCACTAGGGAAAGAACTACTTGTTGGCATTGAGTAAAACAGGGTTGGTTCGGTCAAAAAGTATCCTTCTGGCCTTGCTCGCACAACTGTAAGTTTTATTATTAAATTTAAAGCCGCACTTATAAATGTTAATATTGTGACAGGAATACCAAGTTTTTTTCTACTAGGCAATATTAAAAGAATTATGCAAAAAACTGCAATTGTTGGGGTTTCACCCAAGTAAGACAAAATCACAAACAAATAATCCGCAAATCGCACTCGGTGATTATAAAAAAAGATTGAAATTTGATTGTCAAATGTATTTAAACCTTCGTTTTTTGTACAAACTAAAATTAGCAAAAAAGAAAAAACAATAGCTGATAGAATTATTATTATAATGTTCCAAAAATTTTTAAGATATCTACTATTTTTCATACAATAGTTTTGTGTATTTTAAATTAAATTAAACATAAAACAGTGTATATGCTTTGCTATTCAATTTTATTAAATAATTGTTTTGCTTATGTTTTTATTTGAATGCTCGAATTATTATTTCATAGGCGTTATTTGTTTAAAAAACGGTAAAATGTATTATTATTCTATAAAAGCTTACAAAAAAACTTGATTTAATGTTTTTATATATAGTAAAATGTTTATATACAAGTGCAGTATAACAAAATAAATGTTTTTTGGAGGGTTATATATGACACCACAAATTGCAAGTTTAATAATTAGTGGCCTTGCACTACTAATCGTTTTATTCCAAGTTATGATTGGTGCAATAAGAGGCTTAAAGAAAAGCACGTTTAGGCTTATATGGGTTTTTGTGTGGGGATGTATTTGTGTATTGGCTGCCACATTAATTGCAAAATCAATTGTTAACATAGATGTTAGTTTTTTGCATTTAAGGGTTATGGGAGAAGAGGTTAGTACGCTACCTGCTTTTGTTGAAAAGATGTTGGAGTCCGGAAATCCAGATATTGCTAATATGGTTGCAGATAATCCTAAAATTATGGAACTTTGCACCTCCATTGCAAGCATGTTTATTGCGTTAGTGCTTTTTGAAGTTTTATTTTGGGTCACAAAACTACTTCTTTGGCCAATTTGGGCAATATTTTCACATATGTTTTTTGGAAAGAAAAAGCAAAAAGGCGAAAGCAAATCGGGTGCCATTATTAGAACTCCAAAAGTTAAAAAACATGCAGGCTTTGGTGCGCTTGTTGGTTTAGGGTTAGGACTTATTGTTTGCATGTTTACATTTGTTCCGTTACATTTCATCAATCAGCAAGTAATGGCAATTGAAACTGAAACGGCAACCGAGCAAACGGATGGCACAACAAAGGGCATTATTAGTGAAATGCTTGGAGAAAATGCAAAGTATATAACCGTGTATGAAGATAGTTATGTTGCAAAAACATTTAAGTACTCAGGAATAGGTTTGGCTCAAAGTTTTATGAGTGATTTATTGACTTCTGCAAAGTTTAATGGACAAAGAATTGTTATTAGTAAAGAAGTTTCAAGTTTGGCACCTATTTATAGAGATTATAAGGAGATTATGGAATATGACCTCCAGAATTTATCTCAAGCCGATATCGATAAAATTCTTCCAATAGTAGATGATGCTCAGTCTAGAATTTTAAGTAGTAGTATTGTTAAAAGTGTTTATAATGAACTTGCACCTTACATTGCAAAAAATATGGTGACAAATCCAAATTATTTCATTAATCTTCCAAGTTTTGATAATGAGTTTTTGAACACTACAGTTAAGAATGTTGTGAAAGCATTTTTTGGAATAGATGAACATGGTGATATTGACAACACAAAATTAGTTAAAATGGAAGATATCAGTGCAGACGTTTCAAAAGTTATTGACATAGCAGAAAGGTTAAACGAAACTAAACTTATAGAATATGTTCTTGCTGGGGATATTACTTTTGACAATGTAAAGTCACAAATCACAGCAAGTCTTGGAGAGGATGTTGTTGATAAAATGTTTGAAATGAAAACAATCGCCACAGTTTTGGATGTTGTCGTTGAACCAAGCATTAAGTATGGAATTGAAAGTGTTCCTTCATTTGAATATGATGGTGAAAATGTTTCAATTAATTATGTTGCGTTAACTGGTGGTGTTGATATTGACAGCGTTAAAAACTTTATGAAAAGTTTTGCTGTAAATGCCATTGAAACTGTAAAGGGAATTGATTTGGATTCAAAACTTTATGTTAGTGGGCAAACATTAGAAAATGTTGGTGCAGTAATTGATTCAGTGAGAAATAGTCAACTTATTAGCACAACAACATATAATTCCGCATTTAACTATGGCGTAAAATATGCAAGTAAATTTGTAGATGAGGAATTCCCAAACGTAAATCCAGATGACCCAACTGACACTGATTATAAAGATGTATATAATGTTATTTTCAAAACAATATTGAATTCATTAAATGATATAAACAGCAACAGCACATTTAAAGCGGAGTTCAACAAATTAACCAATTTATTTAATTTTGCTTCAACAATTGCGGAAAGTGAAAATATTGAAACAGAAATTAAAAAAGAGGAAAATATTGTTGAAATTGGCAGAAAATTCGATGAACTTGTGGCAAATAATAGTTTAATATTTAGCAAAAATAATTGCGACACTATTCTTGAACTTTTAATTGATCAGGTTAGTTTTGGAGATTATGAGTCATACAAAGTAGCAATTAAAAACAATATTCCACAAATAGAAAGTTTTGCAAATGAAATACAAATTGCTTTCAATCTTTTAAAAACTGAGATTGATGATATTGATTCACTTGAAACTTATTTAACGGATACACTTTTAAATCCAGACGGAAGCAGTAAGAGTAAATTGATATCTGCTGGTGTTATGTACGATGTTGCAATTGACTTTGTTCCAACCATTCAGGTTGTTAATATTGATATAACAAATGATATTAAAACACAATTGGCTACAGATAAAGCAAACAATGTAAGTATTTTGGATGTTATTGAACAAGTCAAGAGTGTTGAAAGCAAAACAATAGACACAAGTGCAAGTTTTGCTGAAATGGACGCAAATTATTTAACTGCTTTGGGTAGAGAAGTAGATAATCTTTCTGTTGATTACAATTTAGTTCTTAATCAAACTGCGGTTAATAAAATTGGATATGAAGTTGCAGACATAATTAACGGCAAAGTGCAAGCAGAAACCAGCATCAGTGTCGCAAAACGCAATGCAGTTCAATCAATTTGTGATACTAAAACCGATAAGGGCTTATATCCAACGTTTGAAGACTTGTTTACGGCAATATCAAATGTTTTGTTTGACTAAACAAATGTTAAATGAAGTTATAAAATATGAGGTTTAAAGCCTCATATTTTTATATTAAAAATTTTATTAAGTTATATTTTAATTCAGTTTTGTTGTTATTATTTATTTTGGTTATTATTACATATAAAATTTCTATGTATTTTTAAATATATAATTTTGTTGCTTTGTTATTTTTGGTTTTTGTGTTATCATCATATATATGAATAGTAAAATAGACTGGAAATATTTTTTAAGTTTTGCTGATAAATGCCGACAAAGTTTTATACCTGTTATAAGAGAAAAAAGTGCCAAGATGCTTACTGAGTATATTGAAAAATTAAACCCTAAAAAAATACTTGAAATTGGAACTGCTGTTGGCTATAGTGGAACATTAATGCTTCTTTCGTGCCAAGATGCCAATTTAACTACAATAGATAATAATAATGATATGTGCAGAAAAGCAAAGGATACTTTTAAGAATTTTAATTTGCAAAATAGGGTAAACATTATCTGTGATGATGCATTTAATTTTTTGCAAAATTGTAATGAAATTTATGACTTTATTTTTGTGGATGGTCCTAAAGGCCAATATATTAAATATTTGCCATACTTAAAAAAACTCATAAAATCTGGCGGTGTTATATTCTGTGATGATGTTTTGTATTTTGGTATGGTAAAAGACGACAGCAAAGTTATTCATAAAAAAATAACCATTGTAAGAAATTTAAGAGAATTTATATCATCTGTTCAAAATGATGAAGCCTTTGAAAGCAAACTAATTGAACTTGAAGATGGAATTTTGATTATAAAAAGGAAATAATATGACGGATATTGAATTTGCATTACTAACTTTTGGATTAATAATAGCAACGCTTGTTGTCATAATTTTGGCATGCGTAATTATATTTAAATTCAAAAAAAGGCGATGCAAAACCTTAAGCCAAGAAGAATTTAATAAAAAATTATTTAACAACAAAAAAATGATTATAGCGGAAGATGAATTAAGTAAAACCGTAATTAAAAACAATAAAACAGATTTTTAAATAATTTTGCCAACATTAAAATATTTACAAAGGATAAAAATGAATAAGAAACTTAGAAATTTTTTAGCAAAAACATTGTTTATTAAGGATATTAAATGCATTTTTTGTGGTAAGGAATTGGATTTTGATAGCAGATATTGTACTTGTGATGAGTGTATAAAATCCTTACCATTTTTGCGTGGAAAGGTTTGTAAATGCTGTGGCGAGCCAATCAAAAGTATGGCTACATATTGCATGCGCTGTAAAAATCATATCGATAGAGGCTTTGATAGTGCTAGGGCAGAGTTTTTATATTCTGGCCAAATTAAAAATGCAATAATAAACCTTAAATATTCAGGCAATAAATATTATGCTGAGTATTTAAGCGCATTTATGTATGATGTGTACGTAAGGGAAAATATTAAATGCGATATTGTTATACCTGCACCAATAAGCAAAAACAGTTTAAAACATCGTGGTTTTAATCAGGCAGAACTTTTGTGTGAGGAGTTTGAAAAACATGGTATAAAAATTAATAACGAATGTTTGCAAAAAGTGTTAGAAACAGAAAATCAAGCAGTGCTTAATTTTAAGGATAGACAAACAAATTTAAACGGTGCTTTCAAAGTGGTGGATAAAGGTGCCATTAAAAACAAAAATGTTTTGCTTATTGATGACATTTTTACAACCGGCGCAACTGCCAGTGAAATTTCATTTACACTTAAAAAGGCAGGCGCAAAGCGTGTTGATGTTATTACATTGTGTCATGATTTGCCCAGCAAGGCGACAAACTAATATTTAAAAAAATGACAAATCTTTGTAATTTATTTTGTTTATAAATTTAAACTGCTTTAAATTGGTTTGTAATTTTAAAAATATTTGCTAAAATATAATGAAATCTGTGCGTTAAAACGCAATGATATTGGAGTATATAATGGGACTATTTTCTTGGATTTTTGCAAGTGACAATGCAAGAAGTGTTAAAAAGTTGAAAAAGATTGCTGATGAAGTTATGGTGTTAGAGCCAAAATATCAAGCAATGACGGATGAAGAATTAAAAAATCAAACTCAAATTTTAAAAGATGAACTTAAATCTGGAAAAACCTTGGAAGATATTTTGCCAAGTGCTTTTGCAGTTGTTAGGGAGGCTAGTGACCGTGTGCTTAAAATGAAGCACTACTATGTGCAAGTTATTGGTGGCATTGCTTTGCATCAGGGTAGAATTGCAGAAATGAGAACTGGTGAAGGAAAAACACTTGTTGAAACTTTACCTGCATACTTAAATGCCTTAACTGAAAAAGGCGTTCACATTGTTACTGTTAATGAATACCTTGCAAAGCGTGATAGCGAATGGATGGGCAAAATTTTTGAGTTTTTAGGACTTAAAGTTGGAATTACTCTTTCCGGTGAAAATCAGGAACAAAAGAGAAATGCATATCTTTGTGATATCACATATGGAACAAATAGTGAATTTGGCTTTGACTACTTGCGTGACAATATGTGTGTTGACATAAAACAAAAAGTTCAACGTGGTCATAATTTTGCAATTGTGGACGAGGTCGATAGTGTTTTAATTGATGAGGCAAGAACACCACTAATTATTTCTGGTGGAAAAGGCTTTAAAAACACACAGGGATATACTAAGGCACGTGATTTTGTGGCGACGCTTAAAAGAGATAAAGATGTTGAAATCGATGAGGAAAAGAAACAAGTTCGACTTACCGATGTTGGTATTGCTAAAGCCGAAAGATATTATGGCATTGAAAATATTTCAGATGTTGAAAATATGGAGCAAGACCACTACATTAACAACGCATTAAAAGCACGTTTTATGTTTGAAAAAGATAAAAACTACATTGTGCACGAGGGCGAAGTTTTAATTGTTGATGAATTTACCGGACGTGTTATGGCAGGTAGACGTTATAGTGACGGAATTCATGAAGCATTGGAGGCTAAGGAGCACGTTGAAATTCACGATGAAAACGTGACAGTTGCAACAATTACTTATCAAAATTATTTTAGGCTTTACAAAAAATTGTCAGGCATGACAGGTACTGCAAAAACTGAAGAAACAGAGTTTAATAAGATATATAAATTAGACGTTGTTCAAATTCCAACCAACAAACCAGTTATTCGTAATGATTATATCGATATTATTTATGCTAACGAAAAAGCCAAATTTGAAGGTATTGCCGACGAGGTTAAAAAGCATCATGAAACAGGCCAACCAGTTTTAATTGGTACGGTCACAATTGACAAAAGTGAAAAATTGAGTAAATTGTTAAAATCTCGTGGAATTAAGCACGTTGTGTTAAATGCTAAAAATCACGAACAGG
>DMLH01000084.1 GCA_003453435.1 Clostridiales bacterium
GTTGAGTTTGGCTTTGCAAACGACATGAAGGAGTATAAGGCTAATCCAGACAAATATGTTGGACATTATGGTGAAGTTGCATCTATCCTTAGGGTTGCAATAACAACAAGGGCTAACACACCAGATTTATATCAAATTTGCACCTTGCTTGGCTATGATGAGGTTATAAGAAGGCTTAAAACAGCAAGCGAAATTTTAAGTAAATAATCATATAAAATAAAATGGAATTATAACAAAAAAACTTTTGCATTTCGCAAAAGTTTTTTTATGCTTAAATTTAAAATTTAATAATGATTTTCTTCACCATCAGTATAAAATAAAATTCCCAGTGTATTGCTTCCGCAGTGGCTTGTAATGGTTGCACCAGCGGTGGTTTCAAGTATTTCTTTAAACTTTGTGTTTTCTGTTAAATACTTTTTAACTTCTTCAACAATTTCAGGATTTATTTTTGTGTGTGTGATAAATATTCTTGTATTGTCTGGGTTGCTGTATTTTTCTAAAGTATCTTTAACATATTTCATAACACAATTTTCATATTTGCCAAAATATTTTTTTCCTACACTCATTTTGCCATTATGAACTTCTATGCTTGGTTTAATTTTTAACAAATTTGCACCAAACAGTGCTAAAGCACTGCATCTTCCGCCACGATATAAATAGTCCAATTTATCCAACACAAAACTTGCTTGAGCAAATTCCTTTCTTGCTTCCACTTTTGCAATAATCTCTTCTGGAGTCATGTTTTCTTTTTGGGCAAGTTCACTTGCATAAATGGCTTGCAAAGCAGTTGCGGTTGAAAGTGTGTGACTATCCACAACAAACAAGTTTTTCAAATCTTCAGTTAAACTTTTTGCATTTTGGTGAGTGACACTCATTTCGCTTGAAAGATTAAAGTGGATTATCGCATCATAGCCACTTGCAAATATTTTTTCAAATTCTTTTCTGTAAGCCTCTGTGTTAACAGCGCTTGTTTTTGGTAGTTGTTTTGTTTTGATTACGTGTTCATAAATTTGGTCCGGAGTTATGCTAACACCATCCTGGTATAGGTTATCACCCAAATTAACACACAAAGGAATAACTTTTATGTTATATTTTTCGCACAATTCTTTAGACAAATCAGCCGTGCTATCTACACTAATTTTTATTTTCATTACGCTTAACATCTCCTATATAAAATTATATACCAAAAAAGAAATTTGTCAATCATTAGGTTAGTTTTATAGCATTGTATTTACGATTTTGAATTATAATTGGTTTTCTTTGTCGATTTTTTATTTGCTTTTTATCTTATAATTATATATAATTGTATTGTTTAAGTTTTATAACATAAAATCTAAAAGGTACATATGAAATTTAAAGATAATCATGAGGACATTAGTGTACTAAATTTGCACGAAGGCCATAGAGGTAGGCTAAGAGAAAGGCTACTAAGGAATAATTTTTCCGATGCTGATGATTATCAAATTTTGGAATATATGTTAACGCTAGTTGTTAAAAGAAGAGATACTAATGAACTTGCCCACACATTAATTTCAACATTTGGTAGTTTGGCGGGTGTTTTTGATGCATCTATTGATGATTTGGAACAAGTTAAAGGCATAACACACACAATGGCATACTTTTTTCACTCAGTGCCTTACATTTTTAGAAATTATAAATTAAGTAAAGCAAAACCAAAGGCAATTATTACTTGTGCACAAGATGTGTTTAATTATTTGGGCTATTGTATATATCATCTTCCAGAAGAAGAATTTTATATGATTTTACTTGATGGTGGAAACAGAGTGATATCTCATAAGATAATTTCCATTGGAGGCAACTCTCAAGTTGCCATAAACGGAAAAGATGCAGTAAAATTTGCAAGCAAGCACAAAGCCAAAAAAGTAGTTCTTGTTCACAATCATCCAACAGCAAGTTGCGTGGCCAGTGAAGAAGATATTGAAACCACTAAAAGACTATACATGATGTTCAGCATTCAAAACATTGGAGTGTTTGACCATTTGATTGTTGATAGTCAAGAGAATTTTTATAGTTTTGCTCACGAGGGCTTTATTGCAAAATTTGAAAAAGAGTGTAATCAACTTTTTAAAGATGACACTTATAGTTAATAAATATAAACAAAAACAATAATTATAGCGAAAAAGAGGTAAGAATGATGAAAAAATTAGAGAATTTAGAGAAGATAGTAAACTTATGTAAAAACAGAGGCTTTGTATTTCAAGGTAGTGAAATTTACGGTGGCATGGGTAATACTTGGGATTACGGCCCTATTGGTGTAGAACTTAAAAACAATGTTAAAAAAGCATGGTGGAAAAGGTTTGTTCAAGAAGCAGACAATAGTTTTGGTGTTGATGCAGCAATACTTATGAACAGCAGGGTTTGGGATGCAAGTGGTCACACAGCATCATTTTCCGATCCTAAAATGGATTGCAGAAATTGCAAAACAAGGCACAGGGCAGATAACTTAATTGAAGACTATAACAAAAAACATGGCATTGAAGATATGAAAGTTGATGCAATGAGCAAAGAGGAAATGTATTCTTACATTGTTGAGCATCAAATAAAATGCCCAAATTGTGGTAAATGTGATTTTACTGAAATTAAGAACTTTAATTTAATGTTCTCAACAAAACGTGGTGTTACTGATGACAATCAGGATGTTATTTATTTAAGGCCAGAAACCGCACAAGGTGAGTTTGTAAACTTTTTAAACGTCCAAAGGTCAACCCGTGCAAAAGTGCCTTTTGGCATTGCTCAAATTGGCAAAGCGTTTAGAAATGAAATCACACCGGGTAATTTTATTTTTAGAACAATTGAGTTTGAACAAATGGAACATCAATTCTTTTGCAGGGAGGAAGATGGCGAAAAGTTTTATAACGAATACAAGCAAAAGGCGTGGGATTTTGCAACCAGTGTTGGTTTAAAACCAGAGCATTTAAGGTTTAAGGATCACGATAAACTTGCGCATTATGCTAAAGCCGCTTGTGATATACAATATCTTTTCCCTATGGGCTGGAACGAACTTAATGGTATTCATAACCGTTCCGCATGGGATTTATCAAGGCATCAAGAGTTTAGTGGCAAAAGTATGATATACTTAGACCCAATAACAAATGAAAAATATGTTCCAAATGATATCGAATATTCTATTGGTTGTGATAGACTTGTGCTTGCACTTTTATGTGAGGCATATGATGAGGAAGAACTCGAAAATGGCGAAACACGTGTTGTTATGCACTTTGCTCCACACATTGCACCATACAAAGTTGCAGTTTTGCCACTTCAAAAAAATTTAAGTGAAAAAGCAAAAGAAATTTTCAAATCATTACAAAAACATTTTATGACAACTTATGACGAGGCTGGCAGTATTGGTAAAAGATATCGTAGACAAGACGAAATTGGCACACCATACTGTGTGACAATTGATTTTGATACACTTGAAAAAGGCACAATAACGGTTCGTGAGCGTGACAGTATGAAACAAGACACAATTAAAGTTGAGGAACTTATAGAATATTTAAATAAAAAATTGGAAAGAGAAATTTCCTAGAAGAACTAAATAAATAAAAACATCGATATAAAAAGGCAAGATTTGCCCGAAACTAAAATTTTAATAAGAAGGTTATTATTATGATTATAGATGAAATTAAAAAAGCCAATATGGAAGCCCTTAAAGCACATAACAATTCACTTCGTACAGCCTACAGTATGCTTATGAATAAATATATGCTTGCTGGAATTGAACTTAAAGCACAAGGCAAAGAGATTGGCGATACTGAAATGATACAAATAATACAAAAGTCAATTAAGGAACTTGATGAAGAACTTGAAATTTACAAAAAAGCGGATAGACAAGAAAGTGTAAAAGATATCACAGCACAGCAAGAGGCACTTAAAGTGTATTTGCCAAAAATGATGAGTAAAGATGAAATTAAAGCAGAAATTGACACACTTGAAGATAAATCAATTGGCAATGTTATGAAACACTTTAAACTTAATTTTGCTGGCAAATGTGATATGCGAGATGTTCAAGAGGTTTTAAAATCTCTTTAATTATCTTGTTTTAAAATTTTTTAGAAATCATAAACTTTGCAATAAAATGTTTAAAACATGGCTTACTATATAAAATTAAAAAACAAAAAAATTAATAAAAA
>DMLH01000010.1 GCA_003453435.1 Clostridiales bacterium
ACAGCTTCACCACTTAAATTCATATATGTTTGAGGCTTTGCAATAACCACACTTTTACCAAACAAGTTGCCTGAATAAATTAAAGACTTGCAATGTTTTTTTGAAATATCAATACCATTTTCATCAGCCAATTTATCTACTGTCATAAATCCTGCATTATGATTGGTTCCCATAAATTCCAAACCATAATTGCCTAGCCCTACAATCAAAATCATATAACTCTCCTGTTCTTTTTTAAAAAAGTTTTACTGTTCACCATCTTTGGCTTTGTAAGTACAGAAACTTTTAAGGTTTGTCTCCTCACCTACTGCAACACCACATGCACAAACAAAAGGTGGCACTTCCACATTGTCACAAATTTTTGTATTGCTTATAATAACACAATTTTTGCCAATTTTTGAATTTTTCCCCACTAAAGAATTAATTATTGTACATCCTTCCAAAGTCGCATTTTCTAGCACTACACTGCCATCAATTTTGCAATATGAATCAATTATAGCGTTTTTTTCAATAATACTTTTGTTTAAAATTTGATTAAATGGTTTAATAATAACGCCCGCTTCAATTTGACAATCTGCGTCAATAAAAGTACTTGCAGGATCCTCTATAACAACACCTTTTTTCATGAAATAATTTAAAATTCTGTTTTTTAAAATTTCAGATACCATTGCTGTTTGCTTTAAATTTGAACAGATGATAAAATCTTCCTCTTCAAAATACTCTGTTTGAGGGTTGTACAAATTTTCAATTTGCATTAAATATTTAGTTTCGAACACATAACCCCTTGTTAACTTCAAAACACTTAGGCCTTTAATTTTAAAGTATTCCATAATTTGCATAAAAGTTTTTCGCTGAATAAGTGGTGCATCGCTAAAGAGCACAACAGTATATTTGGAATTTTTATTTGATGTAGCTTTCACCACAGGCAAAATATCATCCTTAAAATCTAATGACGCATACTTGATATTTGTATCATACACAGCGGATGAAACCCACTCTGTCATTGTTTTTCCAAAAAGTTTTAAATTGTATGGCTTTATTTCTTCGCCAAACAACTTATTTTCCACATTTAAAATCACAGTGCAAATTTCATTTTCTTCTTCAAATTCTTTAAAATTTTGCATCATCTCTTTTGTATCTATACTTTCCAAAACTTCCATATTTATATAATATATATTAATTACAAAAAAGTCAAATTTAATAAAATATTTGTTTTAATTATATTTAACTATGAAAAAAGTTGCCGTATAAATTAGCAACTTTTAAATAGCTATTATTTCAATTTTCTTTTCTTTTCAAAAAAGCTTTGAAGCAAAGTTTTGCAATCTTCAGCCAAAACACCGGTTTTAACATTTGTTTTGGTATTTAAACTTGCGTTGTTCAAAATATCAATTCCGCTTCCACACGCGCCAAAATTAGGTTCGGTTATGCCAATAACAACATTTTTAATTCTGTGATTAATAATTGCGCCGGCGCACATTGCACACGGCTCCATTGTTACGTATATTGTGTAGCCGTCATTAAGTCGCCAATCACCAATTTTTTTGCAAATTTTTTCTATTGCAACAATTTCGGCATGATAAACAGAACAGTGCAATTTTTCTTTTTTATTGTAGCCTTTGGCCACTACTTTATCATCTTTAGCGATAACACAACCAACAGGTACTTCATCATTTTTTAATGCCTTTTGTGCCTCTTTTATAGCAAGTTTCATAAACTTTTTATCATTGCTATCTAATATTTCATTACTAATTTGTATTTTTTGATTTTTCATATTTTATCTTCTTTAAAATTATATCAATTTTAACAGGCTTAAAAATTAACAATTAATATTAATACTTATGAGTAATATTTACTCGCTTGGCGAAGAAACATAATTTAACAAATTTACTTGTGATAAGTTTTGCCGTTTATTATTGTAAAAGCTCTGTAGATTTGTTCAATTAAGATAACTCTCATAAGTTGATGCGGAAAAGTAAAGTTGGAAAATGAAAGTTTTAAATTAAGTGAATCACTAAAAACTTTATCTAGTCCAAAACTTCCACCAACAAAGAACGAAACGCTTGAGGTTCCCCGGGTCATAAGACTGTTTATTTTGTCCGCGAATTCTTCACTTGTGAATTCTTCGCCCTTAATCTCCAGCGCAACATTAAACTGCGATTTAAATTTTTCAAGCCTTAATGCTTCCTCTTTTTTAGCTTTTAAAATTTCCTGATCACTCATTCCATATATAGATTCTTTAACTTCAAAAATTGAAATTTTTGCAAAAGCGGATATCCTTTTTGAATATTCATTTATTGCATCTTTCCAAAATTTTTCCTTTAAGTTGCCCACACAAACAATATTAATTGAAATCATTTTTCACCTAAAAAACAATATTTTTAATTAAAATTATCAATTTTTATGCCAAAATTTAATGTTTTTTTTAAAATTTTTAATTTTTTATAAAAAATCTTTTTAATTTTGTTTTGTATATTATTTATATTACTCCCCAAATAAAAGTGAAAATTGTCACTAAACTTGCCAGAACAAAACACGATATTAAAGAGATTTTGTATTTCAATTTTAGATTACCATAATGCCTATCATCGTTAATATAAAAGTCAAAAATATTGTTAGGCGTTTTCATATTTGGCAAGACAAATCTTTGAAATGCAGAAACAACTTCTTCATCTGTCATTGTGTTTTCGCTTGTTCCACGAATTTTACTTTCTATGTCTGCAAACTTTTGGTTATACCCTTCAGCACCTGTAAGTATGAATAGTTTTTTAATAAGAGCCACAATACCAATTAGCACAACAGTTATTATGCATATAGATAATAAGAAAAACAAAAATACGCTATAACTTGCAATGCTATTTAAAAATGCGGTAAAACTGAATCCTACTAAATGAGTGCTTTCAGAGAAGGATACAAAAACGTTGATAAAATTATTACAAAAATGAATTATAATTGCAGGCCAAATACTTCTTGTCATGGTGGCAACAAAACCCATCAAAATTCCTAAAATGGTTGCATAGAAAAATTGTGAAATGTTTAAGTGCATAAGGCCAAAAAGTACTGAACTTAAAAGAATTGCTTTTTTATAACCTATAATGTTACTTGTCCCCCTTAAAACAAGGCCACGATGCAAAAACTCTTCACAAAATGCCGGCAAAATTGCAACGGATAGCACACCATACAAAAATTTTGGAACTGTATCGTATGCACTACCTCCGCCCGAGGTATATTGCGGATTATAACCAGCATAATTTAAAATTATTGCAAAAAAATTTGATACAAAAATGTTTAATATATAAGCAAGTATTCCAAGACCAAAACAAATTAAAATTGCTTTTGCTGTAAGTTTTTTATAACCAAATTCCTTGAACATTTGCTTTGGTTTGGTTTTAAGCATAACAATGTACAAAACAAATGGCAAAGAAAACAAAATAACAATTTGAATTAAGGTTGTACTAAAAAAATCGGAAACAATTTCATTTCCCAAATTAAACAAGCCAAAATTTGATGCAATCCGCACAAAAACGAATGCTGCAAGCACCAAGAAATATATAACAAATATTTTAGTAAACTTTTTTCCTTTAATGTTATCCATAATCACCTAAGTATTTTATGTTTTATGCTTTAACAAAATTCGACTTTGTTAAATTATTTAAATAAACTTACAACTGTTAAAACCCAAAATATAATGCCAATAACAATTGCCGAAATTATAAACGGATTTTGATAAAATCTTGTTCGTTCATCCGACTCATTGAGTGCATCGCTAACCGCGCCAAAAACTTTTCCAACTGCACTTTGATTTTTATTATTTTGTTGAAAATTTTCATTTTTATCTTGATTTTCACTGTTGTTTTGATGTTTTTCTTTGTTTTTTACATCATTTTCTTTAAATTTTGAAATTTCGCTTTCACTTACAACTACTGAATAATTTTTGCTTCCATCCAAATTTGAACGGTCTTCCGCACCAGTCACCACAAGTTTTTGTGCCTGTTTTTTGTTTTGCTTTTTAACGATATAATTTATTAAAAACAACAAGCCTATGGTTGCGCCAATAGTTGCAATAACAAGTAAAATTGGCCAAATTATATTCCACGCATTTGAGTAGTATTCAGCATATTTCGGGTCGCTATAATCAATTGCGGCTTCATTTGATAAATGCGCCAAAAGTAGTATGGTAAAGTTATTAAAGAAATGTAAAATCATTGTGTATATTATGCTTCCAGCTTTAATAACAACAAATGCCATAACGCCGCCCAAAAACAGTTGATAAATAAGTTGCTGTAAATTTTGATGCATTAAGGCAAACAAAACTGCAGATAATACAACCGCTGTTATTGTTCCATATTTTTTTAAACCGTTTGTAATTATACCCCTAAATATTAGTTCCTCACAAATTGCGGGCAAAAGTGCAACGTGGAAAATTGCGGCAAAGAAACCCCAAAATGTGCTAACATTAATGCTATCACCTATATTACCTTTATAGCCCCAAGTGTAAGTTATATAATCAAACAAACTTGTAAGAGGAGTAAAACCAAAAATACAAATAACACCAATTGCAATAACAAGCAATAAAACCCAAATATTTAATTTAAATTTAATTTGATTTGCAAGTTTGTAATTCACTTTTCGTTTTTCACTAACATAAAAGAAAACCGCCAAAAATGATATTTGTGGCACAATTGATGCTACCAAGACATTGTATGCTGCGCTCTTACCAAAAAATAGGTAAATAAGAACCATTAAAATTTGTGGCACAATTAATGCCAATATAAAAGCAATGCTTGTGTCACTTGGTGAATATATGTTTGTTCTGTCTTTATACTGATTAGTTTTCATATATTATATTATATAATAATGTTTAACTTAAAACAAACAAATTATTAAAGTTTACGCACAAAAAATGCAAGCCACAAAAAAATACATTTATATATG
>DMLH01000098.1 GCA_003453435.1 Clostridiales bacterium
GTACTTTATAAGTTTAGATAAAATGTATCCCAAGGCGTACAACAAAAAAACAACTGGGCCGTACTCTAAATGTAGAGTAATTTTAATGAACGGGACGGAGTATGAATCCGTATGGTTTATGCATCAGTTTGCTAGGCATTGCGACAATAGTGAAATTTTGGAAGCCCTTGCAATTGTAAGAAATCAGGAACAGCAGCAGCAGAAAAGAATTGCATGCCTAAAGCCAATTAATGAAAGTATTCTTGAAACAACAATTGCTTATGAGCAACTCGCCGTTGACCTGACTGCATGTTTAGCAAAATATGAAACAGATGCAAACAACAAAAATGCGCTTGACTTTGCCTTGCTTGAAGATTTTGACCATTTATATAGATTTTCTAATTTGCTTTTGCAAGACAAAGGTATTGATGCAAAAACACTTGTTGGAGGTTTTACTGAAATTACACCAGGAAGACCTACAATTGCAGAACACAGACATCCAACACAAAATTTAAGAAATCATATGAATGCTAAAAAAGCAAAGCTATATTCAAAACTAGTGGCAAATATTATTACTGCTGCTGAACAACAAACAATGAATTATTATATGAACATTGCCCAGTGGTATAAAAATGATTTGGGCAGAAAACTATATTCTGAAATAGCATTAATTGAAGAAGAACACGTTTCGCAATACGAAAGTTTAAAAGACCCAAATTTAACTTGGCTTGAAATGTGGGTTATGCATGAATACACCGAGTGCTACCTATACTACAGCGCTATGCAAAGTGAAAAAGACGAAAAACTAAAAAAGATTTGGACAGAACATTTTGAAATGGAGTGCGCACATTTAAAACTGGCAACAAAAATGCTTGAAAAGTTTGAAAGAAAAACTTTTCATGACGTTTGCGGTGATGGTGAATTTCCAACATTACTTGAACTTGGCACAAACAAAGAATATGTTAGAGATGTTTTAAAACGCACTGTTAACAATACTTCATTGAACAAAAAGTATTTAGATATTTGCAACTTGCCAAAAGAAAATGTATTTTGTGACTATCAAACTTCAATTATTAACAAAGAAACCGTACCAAGTCATAATGTAATTGAAAAATCAATTGAAATATATAAAAAAGACTATAGATAT
Organism: Clostridiales bacterium; assembly: GCA_003453435.1. GTDB lineage: Bacteria > Bacillota > Clostridia > Christensenellales > UBA1242 > UBA9845. The sequence continues at coordinate 1,127 of DMLH01000098.1, forward strand.
GAGGATTCCACAAACCCAGTAAAAGATTTGCAAAACAGAAAAAAAGACAATATAAGTGTTGGCAGAATATGTTAATTCAATAAAAATATTTAAAACGCTATTTAATATCTAATGAAAAACCGCGTAAATTTATCATACGTGGTTTTTATAGTTTAAATTTTACGTGACATCGTCATTTGATTTTTTAATTGTTACTGTTTTTGGATTAGTTGTTTCAATTTCCTCTTCAAACGCAATTCCTTTTTGTGTTTGTTCAAAACTCTTATCAGTTATTACTTTTTGTTCACTTTCGGTGATTGTGTTTTTTGTTCCTAATAATTCTGGTGACTCACTAATTGGCTTCTTTTTCCTTGGGCTAAGCAATATGTTTGTGAGTATGCCTACAATAAGAGCACAAGCAATGTTTGAAATTTCAACTGAACCAAACTTTAAAAACAACCCGCCAATTCCAGAAATTAAAATTGACGCTACAACAAACATGTTTTTGCTATCGTTTAAATCCACTTCTTTAAACATCCTAAGTCCTGAAACCGAAATAAAACCATAAAGTACAATGCAAATACCTGCAACAACGCAAGAAGGTATTGACTCTACAAACAAAATAAAAGGATATATAAATGCAATTAAAATGCACATTATTGCAGCAAGCAAAATTGTTTTTGTAGAGGCGTTTTTTGAAAGTGCCACACAGCCAATGGATTCCCCGTATGTAGTGTTTGGTATTCCGCAAAATAGTGCCCCAACCATTGAGCCAAGTCCATCACCAAGCAACGTTCTAGCAAGTCCTGGGTCTTTTAATAAGTCCTTACCAACAATTGAACTTAAATTTTTATGATCTGCAATATGCTCAGCAAAAGATACAAATGCAATTGGTACAAATGCAGTAAAAATTGTTACTAAATTCCCAAAAGAATTTACGCGAGAAAATCCTTCTTTAAAAAATCCAAATATTGTTATATTAGGGAGCCAATTTTTAATATCTCCAATTTTAGCAAAAATTGTAAAATCAATTATTTTGAGCATTTCAACATTAAATACTATTCCAAAAATAGTTAATATTGCAGAAAAAAAATAGCCGATTAAAATGCCTATTAAAAATGGATATAGCCTTAACTTTTTACCACCTTTAACAGAAACAAAAGTTGTAATAAAAAAAGTCACAAGTCCTATAACAATTGATAATATACTATAATTTTCAACACCGCTTGAAGTGTTCATTAAATTGTTTATTGCACCACCAGCAAGAGTAAAGCCAATTAGTGCAACAACCGGTCCAATAACCACTGGGGGCATAACTTTATTTATCCAATTAACACCAACAAACTTAATTACAATTGCAAGTATTACATAAACAAGTCCAGCCATAATTGTACCAAATAAAACTCCAAAATATCCAAAAGCGAGTGCAGACATTATAGGCGCCACAAATGAAAACGAACTTCCTATACAAACAGGACTTTTGAATCTTGTTAAAAGTAAATAAACTATTGTACCTACACCAGCACCAATAAGTGCCGCTGACTGACTTAAATAAACTCCGCTGGCATCCGCAACTACCGGTAATAGAATAGTGGCTATTATTATAGAAAACACTTGTTGAAGTGCAAACAATATATTTTTTTTAAAAGGTACTTTTTGACCAATACCATAAACCATTTCACTCATAAAAAACCTCTTTTGTTAGATTATATCAAATATTTATAGTACTTGCAATTATTATGCAATTAAGTTATTAAAGAAGTAAAACATTTAAATATATAATGGTGGAAAAATTTTAAACCTTTATGTATTTAAAATAATTGACATAAACATCCAAATCATAAGTAGTAATCACTACGTGTTTTTAATTATTAAAGTTATTTTCTTTTGTTTTTTTTTAAAAAATATGTTATATTTTTTATATGAATTTTGATGAGAAGCTATCTGAAAAAATAGATAAGTATTTGGCAAGATTTGAAGAAATAAATAACCTTTTAACACTTGAAGAGGTTTTATGTGATGAAAAAATGTCAATACGACTTGAAAAAGAAAGAAAGTTGTTGCTTCCCATTGCTGAAAAACTTGAAGAAATAAACTGCCTTAAAAACGAGATAAATAATAAAAAAGCAAATAGTCAAGATTTAAACGAAGATTTTTTATTTATAAATCAAAAAATAAAAAATTTGGAAACTGATCTAATTGAATACATCGCAAATATGAATTCCTCAAATCAACAAATTATTATTGAATTAAATGCAGTGAAACTTACATCAAAAAAACTTTTCAACTTTTTATTCGATGGCTATAAAAAATTCTGCGAAAACAACAACCTGTCTTTTAATATTTTACAAAATGACGGTGCCTTTGTAAAAACACGAGTTGAAGGGCAAAATGCTTATGACCTATTCAAAAACGAAAATGGCATTCATAAAAGTTTGAATAATTCGGTTCAAGTTGTTGTTTACAATGATTTTGAAATCAAAAAAGAAAATTTTGGCGATAAGGATATAAAAATTGAAATTTTTAGAAGCAATGGCGCGGGCGGACAAAACGTTAATAAAGTTTCAACTGCAGTTAGAATAACACACCTTCAAACTGGAATAACAGTAAGTTGTCAAGACGAGAGAAGTCAAATTCAAAACAAACAAAGGGCACTTGAAAACCTTAAGGCAAAAGTTGAAAAAGTTAATGCAGAAAATTGCCAAAAAACGTTAGAAATTGAACGAAAGAAAAATTATAACAAAACCATTATAAGAAATTATAATTTTGAAAAAGATATTATAACAGATTTGAAAACAAAAATGGAATTTGAAATGAGCAAAAACACTTTTGAATTGATTTTAAACTTAAAAAAAATAGGGAGTTAGATGGATAGTTTTTTAGAAAAAATTGATGTCGACACAAAAAAAACAATATTGTCAAGTAGCAGTTTATTTTTAAAAACTGAAACATTTTTATCGCAAACAAAATACTTTTTAGACATCGATTTTTTTCTGTCAAAAATTGCTGAACATATAAATCAAAATTTTGACAAAATATTTTTAAAAAAAAATTTAAAAGACTATATTAACTCCTCTGTTTGCTTTAAAGTAGAAACTACAGATAAAAGTTTTAAATTTTTAATTAAATTTGGATTTCAGTTTGAGAGGTATAATAGAAACGACATAATCTTTTTCAAATTTTTACATGAAAATATAGAAGTTAGACAGAACGACACAAAAATTAAAAACTATTTGCAAAAAAACAACAAATTTAGTGTGTGGATTACTCCCACAATAGATTCATCCGCACAAGTAAACTTTAAAAAATTATATAGGCTAACTAACTCTTACGGAATTAACTTTCCGCTTTTAACCGATGAGCAAATGAAACTGATTGCTAAGGAAAATGAAAATGTTATAGTTCAAGGTGTGGCTGGAAGCGGAAAAACCAATGTTTGTGTAGAAAAACTTGTTTGGTTAGCATCTAAAAATTACGGCGGGAAAATACTTTACACCACCTTTTCAAGGGGCCTCCTAAATGACACAAAATTAAAGATTGAAGCTTTTAAAACAAACCTAAAAAACTTTGTTGAAAACTACAACTCTAGAAATGTTGAATTTTTGGACGATGACCGCAAAACAGCAGTAGAAAACTATTTGGGCATATTCTTTTTTGTAAATGACAATGACATTTTAAAGAAAATAGAAAGAATAATTTTATTTTTGGAAAACAATGTTGACTACTACTTAATTGAAGATTTATATATCAAAAATATGCAGCAAAAAAACTTTGCAGATGAACAGTTTTTTGTAAGAAACTATTTACCTAACTTAAAAAACCACCAAATAACCAAACACTTGCAAAAACTAAAAAATCTTTCAAACGAAATTATTTACAAGGAGATATTTGGAGCAGTTTTTGGCTTTTATAATGAAAATTCAAAAAGGCGTATAACGAAAGATGAGTACATTAAATTAAGAAAAAATAGTTTTGATAAAACTGAGTGCGAAATTATATACGACATTGCATTGGACTACGAAAATTATTTAAGTGAAATTAACTACACAAACAATAATTTGGCAAGTTTTGAAATGATTGAAAACTGTGTTAAAACACAAAAATACTCTGTAGTTATTGCTGATGAAGTACAGGACTTTTCACAAATAAACTTATTGCTTTTTAAAAAAATTTCATTAAAAATGTTTTGTGCTGGTGATGCACTTCAAATGATAAACCCATCGTACTTTAGTTTTAGAAATTTAAAAAATTTGCTTTTTGAAAAAGATATTATATCAGTTGCAGAACTTAAAAATAATTATAGAAACACTTTAAAAATTCAGCATATTGTGGATGGGCTTGAGGACATAAATATTAAAACATTTGGAACACATAATTTTATATCATCCGGCAAAGGAATTGACACGGGAACAACAACCACTGCAGTTTACTGCAATTCCTCAAATTTTAAGAATTTAATTGCAAAAAGTAAATATGAGAATTTTACAATTGTTGTTTCATCACTAGAAGAAAAAACAAATTTAAGACAAATTTTGAAAAATCAAGAAATTTTGACAATATCTGAAATTAAAGGGCTTGAAAGAGACACAGTTTTGCTTTACAACTTACTTAGCGACAACAATCAAAAATGGCAACAATTAAACAGCATTATTTTGAATAAAAAAGAAGCGGACGAAAACTCTGTTTATAGGTATTACTTTAACATTTTGTACGTTGGAATAACAAGAGCAAAACAAAACTTGTTTGTGGTGGAAGACAAAACTATTTCTCTTTTTAAAACTTTTTTTGAAAAATATTTTGACTCTTTAAACGCAGAAAGCACGATAAATGCAGTTTCTAAAATAATTAGCAAAGTTGAATATACACAAGATGAATATATTGAACGAATTAAAGAGTTTATTAAACATGGGCAATATGACAATGCTAAATTTGCAGCAAACAAAATCACTGATGACCTTATAAGAAATAATGAATTAACCAAAATTAAAATTCATCAAGACTATGTGCAATTTGGAAAATATAGAGAAGCAGGCATTAAATTTTGGGAAAAGGGGTTGATTGATGATGCAAAAAATCAATTTGTTTTAAGCGATGATAAAATTTTAATAAATTTAATTGATGCGCTTAGTCAAAAAAATCAAGGAAATTTAAGTTATGAAATTGTTAAATATTTTAATGACGTAAAAAACAGCCCTATTGCAAGACAATTTATAATAGATACCTTAAAACGCGACTTTGAAAACTTAAAAAACGAAAATAAAACAATACACGAAAAAATTAAAAACATAAGGAGTGATAAAAATGGAAAATAAAGAAATGGATGCTTTGATTGGTGCATTTATAGAATACAGAAATATGCTAGAGCCCATTGAAAAAAATTTGCGTAATTTTGCTGACACATATAACAATATGCGTGAAGACATAAAGGATTTAAGCAAAAACTTTGATGGAAATATTCAAAAAAAACTAGACGCCATATATAACGACATCGTAAAACAATTTGAAAAATCTAAAGATTTATCTTCGCAGGTAGACAGTTTTAAACAAAAAACTGACATTTTTTCTGACAAACTTGAAAAGTTAATGGATCTAATGTCTAAAATGGAAAACAGAATTTACAAAATAGACGAACTTGAAAACAAAGTGACAAGCCAAATCGAAAAACTTGACACAATTGTTGAGCAGAAAAACAAAATGTATAATTTGAAAGACTTAGAAAAAAATTTGGAAGCATATAACGCCAACGTTCAAAAAATAAATGAGTATATAAACAAAGATATTGCCACAATGTTGAAAGCCAATGATGAAAAGTTAAATAACATTAGAGACAAAAACACAAGTGTGCTTGAAAATCTTTTAGAAGAAAAATCTGATATCGTTGAACTTTTGGGCACATATGCTGAATCCAACAAACTGTTAAAAAATGTGGTTGAAAAACAAGACGTTAACGAACAATACATTTTTGAAATTTTGGACAAGTGGGCAACAGAAAGAGGTGTGAAAACAAAAAAATGAGTGGTTTAGAGCAAAAGAGAATTACAAATTTATATAATGTAATTAAGTCAGATGATCTGACAACTTTTTGCTCACTTTTAAAATTTGATAACAGATTGTTAAAATTTAGTTTGGGAAGATTTCCTCTGCTTTCAATTTGCTACTTGTATAATAGTAAAAAAATTATTAAAGCATTTGAGAAAGATTTAATTAAAGTTAAAGATTTTATTGCTCTTGATGAACCGTTTTTGTTGTATAAAGATTTTAAAACAAAATGCGGAAAAGCAATTAGGCTGTATGCTGATAAAACAGATTTTGTTATGCCAATTGAAATTAAGGCAATTTTAGGACATGATTTGTTTGTGAAAAGAAACTTTAAAAAATTTACAACAAACAATTTAACAAACAAAAATCTTGTTAAAATTTACAATCTTAAAAATCAAAAATGTACTATTTTGGATAATAAAATTAAAATTTCCGCAAAAAAATTATCAAAAAAAGCCAAAAAAATTATATTTTTTTCAAATATTGCAGGCCTTACTGCTGGTGCTATATGTGCTGTAATAATGCTAATTATGGGAAATATTATAGGTTATGGAACAATAACTAGTCCTAAAAAAATTTATAATGCAAACCAGTTTTTAAAATATGCACAAAGTGGTGACACATATATGTCACTGCAAAACGATATAGATCTGAACACTCCATTTGTGAGTGAAAAATTTGAAGGCACAATTTATGGCAACGGTAAAACAATAACAATAAATTATGATTATAACAAGACATTATTTGATATTTTTGATGGAAAAATTGAAGATGTTAAATTTGCATTTAATTGCACATCAATTTCAATTAGTGATAACTTAAGTTTGTTTTGCAATACTAATAATGGAAACATTAAAAATTTAAATTTTAGTATTGATGCAAGCGTGGAATTTATTAGTGAAAACCCTACAACTTATTTTTGTGGATTGGCTGTTATAAACAATGGTTTTATTGATAATTGCAATGCAAATTTTAAAATTAATGCAACATCAACTAGCGGAAAGGACACATACGTGTGCGCTATTTTAGGTAACAACAATGGAAAAATATCAAATTGTAATGTGCTGGAAAATTCTTTTGCTATAACTGAAAATGTTGACATTGCTGGCATTGCAGTTGAAAATTCTTTGAACGCAGAAATATCAAATTGCAATAATAATGCAGCTTTAACTCAAAATGTTAACGCTGAAACATGGTCGCCAGCAGTTGCGGGAATTGCTTTAACAAATGTTGGAATTATTAAAAACTGCTATAATTATGGAAATTTAAAAATTGATAACACAGTAGAAACATCAAATGGCGCAATAATTATAATTGGAGGGATTTGTGCATCTAACAATTCCACGATTTATCATAGCAAAAATTGTAGTGAGATAACTGCAATAAGTCAAAACAGTGCTAGTTATATTGGCGGAATTTGTGGATATGTTGACACAAATGGTATGGCAAATAATCCAACAATTGATTTTTGTATTGCAGAAGGTAACCTTAATTTTACAAAAAATAGTGATGATGCATATCTTTATTGCGGCGGTATTGCTGGCCATATGATTGGCAACATAACAAATTGCTGTAGCACTTTAACTTTTACTAGTGGATTTGATAAAGAAACAAAAAACATGGCTGCTGATATAATTGGCGCAACATATGGGCAAGCTATAATAAATCCATTTACACTTGAGATTGTATCTGTAACAATGTATTTAAACATTACAAACAATCATTACCTAATTAGTGAAGAAATTCCTCAGCCAATTGCTATTATTTACATCAATACTAGCCAATTTGTTTATATTGAAAATGCCACTCAGTTAGATTTTACGTCACATGAAACCGTAGAAGAAATAAAACAGCTTGAAATTTATTTTGATTAACAAAACACCACCATATGAAAAAAGTTTTAATATTTTATATTAAAAATTAGACAAAAGAAAAATATTGTGTTAATATGTTAGTGAAATAAAATAAACATTTGTTCTACTTGAATTGAAAAATTTTTGGAGGGACTATGCAAAATAAAGCTAAAAAATTATCATTTAGTTTGTTTTTATGCTTTATTGTAGGCATCTTGACAGCCATATCCTTTGTGCTGTCTTTTTCTGGCGCATGGTTCACATCATCTAAAAGCACAAACAACCAGGATAT
>DMLH01000068.1 GCA_003453435.1 Clostridiales bacterium
ACGCCATCATCTTATGTTATTGAAATTACACAAAACTTCATAATTTATTGTACCTTGATCTTTTGCAATATCATCCGCACTTATTTCTAGAAATCCACTTTTACCGATGACTGTTACTTCATCACCTTCCTTTACATCCGGTATATCTGTAACATCTAACATGCACTGATCCATGCAAATATTACCTACTATTTTTGCAAATTTTCCATTCACTATCATCTTGCCAACATTTGAAAGTGATCGATTTAGCCCATCTGCATACCCTATTGGTACTATTGCGATATTTGTTGTTTTTTTGGTAACGAAAGTACCTCCATAACTTACACTACTACCTGCAGGCAGCTCTTTAATCTGTACAATTTTGGTTTTAACTTCTAAAACATTTTTTAGTAAAATTCTGTTTTTTACAAAATTAGATGGATAATATCCATAGAGAATAATCCCGGCACGTACCGTATTACAGTTTCCTAAAGCCTGAGGATAGTTAAGAATAGCACCACTATTACTGCAATGGACGTATTTTAGATTGTCAAAATTTTCTTTAGCAAAAGATGATATACATTTGAAATTTTCTATTTGCTTTATAGTGATTTTTTTACACCTTTCACTACTTTCATCTGATCCTAGAAAATGAGTAAATATTCCTTCGACATTAAATTCTTTTATTTTTTTTAAATTCTTAATTTCATCAAATGTCTTTACATCCCTATTTTTGTCTTGAAATAAAAATCCAAGCCGACTCATACCTGTATCAATTTTTAAGTGTATATTTAAAACTACACCAACACTTTTTGCACTTACGGCTAATTTTGACGCATAATTGCTAGAAAATACAGTTTGTGAGATATTGAATTTACTTAACTCCAAAGCTTTTTCTGGTGCAGTGTAACCTAGAATAAGTATATCTTTTAAAATACCGCTTTTTCTTAGCTCTATGGCTTCATTTAATGTAGCAACTGCAAATGCATCTGCACCAAGCTCTTCGTATAATTTAGATATTTTAGTAGCACCTAACCCATACGCATTTGCTTTTACAACGCACATAATTTTTATGCTTTTAGGCAGAGCACATCTTATATTTTTAAAATTAAATTCTAAATTATCTAAATTAATACTAGATTTTATCCTACCCGAAGATATATCAAAACTCTTCATTATTAATTTTTTACCCCTTGAATAAAAAACAACAAAAGTTAATATTCTGACAATATATAAAAGCTTCAATTAAAAGCAAAGGCACAATTGTTGAGGTAGTGTTAAAAATAGGGTAGATTGACAAGTAACACCTTGTTCACACCAAAGTAAAAAAATCTAAAAACCAATTTTTCAGTAACAGTTTCCACTTCATTTTCTATTTTTACAACCTCTTAAGGGTAAAACATCAAACCACCATTTACTGGGTTTTAGCATTGCCATTTCTAAAATTAAAAAATACAGAACCAACGTCATAACAAAAATAAAAAGCACTAAGAAAACTTAAAAAGCTTTTCAGGAACAATCTCTTTTACAAGTTTGGAATTTAACTCTATGTGCAACCCATCCTTTACTAATTCAAATTTCCTGTATAAATCATCTACCTTAAAACTTTTAAGAATATCTAGTCTGGTTTCTTTATTGGAAATATTTGGCAAATTGTTAGATATATTGTTCTTAAACAAAAGCACAAATGTATCGTTTATCCTTACGTAATCTGCCTTACCTACATTTAATTCTTTTAATTTATTTAAAATTTCCTCATTAATATCTGCGTCTTTTAAACGTATAGTCTCGGTTTCCAGAGGGTCCGCAGATAATTGCTCCTTTTCTTTAAATATGTTAGCAATCTCCGTAATGCTTTTTTCCCCAGAATTTAAAAGATTCACATATTCTTCAATTTGACTTCGTGCACTTTTTAATTGTTCTTCACTAGCCTTTGACTCATTAAACAGCTGTTCACCATTTAGTTCATTCGAAACAATTATATACTTAGTCAACATAGAATAATTAACATATTCGTTTTTATAATATTCTATAAGGTCCTTATCAGTTACTTCCTCCTTCCCACCTTTTTCGTAAAAATAATCGAACAATTTTTGATACTTAATTTTACACTCAGCGTATGCTCTCTTAAAATCTTCCTTACTTACTGATAATTCCTTAAATTCCTGCTCTAAAGCACTAAACGCACTTTCAGTAGAGCTAGACACCTTAGAGTTTTCTTCATCTGTTAAAAAAAGTTTTTTATCTTGAAACATTACTTCTATCGCCAGCAGATCTTTGCACGAGGTCATTGCATCATTTTTTATCCATTCACCAAAAGATTTCCCACCAATCTTTTGATCACTCAATCTTTCAAGCGAACTACCACTTTCAGAAACAATATCTATAGCTTTATTGTAGGACTCTCGCAAATAGTACCTGTACACTCCCTCTGGAATAGTACCTTTGTCACACCTAAATAGCCAAGTATGATCAACGCCGTTACTACACGCATAAAAACAAAAAGGTACAAATAAAACTAAAAGCAATCCCAATAGCTTTTTAAAAAGGTCTATAAACAAAATTGATACCAACTTTTGTAAATTTTATATTGAACTAATGTACTATAAAACTAGCGCATTATATTGTAAATTAAATATTTATAATAGTCAAACTCTTAGTAGACATTGCTAAACTTTAACGAATAAAATAAGATTTTGGTCTTTCAAAGTTATTTAACTAAAAAAATAAATGAATACTTGTTACTAGAAAATAATTCTCTTTTGCTGTAAAATCCAAAAAACATGTTAATTAATCTACTTGTTTTCAGAATTACTTTGAAATAGATCATGCCAGAAAAGCATTGAGAAAATAAAATTACGGTCTATAAATATAAGGCTGAATTTTCAATTTTTTAATTTCTTTTTGCAAACCAAACTAAATAGTAGCGTAACAATTAATTTGCCGGTTCTACGGTCATATTATTTAGATGTACGTACAAAGTCTTTTTAGATAAATTTTCAAAATCTATCTTGCGTAATTTATCAATCTAAAAATTAATTAATTTTCCCACATTTAACGTTACTGTAGTCCACAAACATTTTTTAAAGTTACACACAATACAATTATTTAGCTACAAAATTTTATTTTCCATGTTTTTTTGTATTTTTATTTTTTATTCTACAAGCAGCCTGGTTATCGAGTTTATTAATGAAACTAGATCAGCGATCGTTTACTTATTTTAAACTGTATTTTTTCTAATTAACATCGTAACGCCTTATGTTTTATACAGTAAAGCTATTCGTTTTTTGTACATGTACAACTCTTACAAAACCATAATATTAAATATATATCTTTAATTTTTCTTATTAACTCACATTTTGAGCATTTTCCACCTTTCACACTCTATACTTCAACATATCTATTGCTATTTGTACACTTTATTTGTATGCATAGCTTTATAAATATTTTTTACTTTCTTCAAAAACACAAGTACAAACAATTGCATGAGATAAATACTTCCACTTTTCATAAAACTTACTTTTCTTTAACTCCGTTGACAAAATTCCATCATGATTATTAAAATTCAAAACGTCATAAAAATTATCCAAAAATCTTTTAGCATAATATTCAATAAACCCACTCTCAAGATCTCGTTTTTTTCTAATTTCGTCTTGCAGCTCACATAGCTTATGCCAAAGTTCACTCCAAGCTCTATATTTTACCTCATCTTCTTTTTTTACCTTACCTTCCTTAAGCAATTGCTCTAGTTTAGCCCCAAAAGATAAAATCTCTTTTTCCATTTTTTCGTTTGCCATAACTTTTTTTGCACATTCATCTTTGGGTTGTCTCAAAAAAGTTTTAAGTTTTTTGAATAGTTCGCAAAACCTCTTATTTTCCTCATTGCAAAGTAAAATATCGCTATTTTTCAACGTACTGCGCCCTTTTCTTTCTTCGTTGTTACCAGCAAATCCTGAATTAAGCGGAACAATAAACATGCACAACAAAGACGCACCTATTATTTTTCTAGAATTATCCAAATAAAATACCTCCCATAATGGTCAGATCAAAACTTTTTTGCGTTTGTTATAGCAAAAAAACAAAGAAATTACAAGTCACACAGATATAGGGCGGTGCTAAAAGCAGACAGATAATATTAAATTATATAATATAAAATTCAAAGTATGGTTTGATAAAAATAGTGCGATTGACAATTTATAAGCACAAAAACCCATTCTTAAATACTACTTAGTTCGGTTTGTATAAAAAATTAGTGTCAGTCGAAAATTAAAATTCTTTGTTTAATTATTAATTCAATGTTATCTATGCACTTTTGGTACTGCCAATGTAAATATACAGAGAGATAAGGTATTTGACCATAATAGCCATGTGCTTTGCAAATAAAAACCAGTTTTTAGCTAAAAATAATATAAAACAAACAGTAAAAAGTTGATTAAAATTCTGAAACCTAGCGTCACAAGAGCAAAAATAGTTAAAAACATAATAGTTTATTCGCATTAATAGCTTTATGTGTCCATCTAGAAAAATATTTTTAAAAACTTAAATTCAAAATTAATTTTTTATATAAAAAATAACGTTTATGTGTTGTTTTTTTATTTTTCGTTTACTATAATGGTAAGTGGTAAAAAGTGGGGAAAAGTAGCAAACTGTTCCTAATTTATGGCTGTTTACCGTGTGTTGGTGGAGTATGCTAATTGGCGAATACGAACACAATTTAGACTCTAAAGGCAGAGTTGCTGTGCCCACAAAGTTTAAAAAAGATTTGGGGGAATGCTTTTATGTTACAAAAGGGTTAGATGGATGTCTTTTTGCTTTGTCTGAAGATGAGTGGAGTTTGCTTGAAGAGAAGATCAAGAATATGCCAATTTCTAGGGTAAGGGTTTTGCAGAGGTTTTTCTTTTCTGGTGCTGCTAAAGTTGAGTTGGATAAGCAAGGAAGAATTTTAATTCCAGGGAATTTGAGAAAGTACGCAAATTTGGAGAAAAATGTGACTTTTATAGGGGTTTCTAGTAGGGCAGAAATTTGGAATAGTGAAGCTTGGAGAAATATTAGTCTTTCTGTTACTAAGGAAGAGGTCGCGTCTGCAATGGATGTTTTGGGAATATAGTTTTATGTAGTAGGATGCGTGAATTTTTAATTTTTTTGTTGTATGAGTTTTTAGTGAGTCTTTAATTTCTTAAGACATGAAGGCACGAGGAAAACAGGTTAACTTTGACTGTTGGGAAAATGCACATTAGTGTCGTAGATAACCTAGGGAATTTGCTTGATTTTTGGTTTTGTGTAGGAAGTTTGTCTTGGTTTTTTCGCATATACCGGTTTTTTTAGATGAGGCTGTAGATTATTTAAATATTAAACCGAATGGTGTTTATGTAGATGCTACAGCAGGCGGTGGGGGACACTCTGAAGCTATTTTAGAAAAACTAAGTAATGAAGGTAGATTAGTTTTATTAGATAGAGATCCAGATGCAGTAGAATATCTTTGCAGCAAATTTAAAAATAGTAACAACGTTTTGATTATTAAAGATAATTTTGTTAATATATACAATGTGCTTTATAAGATCAGAGTTAATAGCGTGTATGGAATTTTATTTGACTTAGGTGTTTCTTCTTATCAGTTAGATAATAAAGACCGTGGGTTTACTTACAAAGAGAATGTTCCTTTAGACATGCGAATGAGCAAAGAAGGCATTAGTGCAAAAGATTTTATAAATACTGCACCCGAATATGAAATATCAAGAGTACTTAAAGAGAATGCACAAGAAAGGTACGCAAGCAGCATTGCAAGAAACATAGTGAGAGAAAGACTTTTACATCCGATTGAAACTACTTTTGATTTAGTAAACATAGTAAAAAGATCTATGCCGCAAAAGTCACTAAAAGAAAAAGGACACCCTGCTAAAAGAACTTTTCAAGCTATTAGAATACACATTAATTCTGAACTTAGTAATTTAAAAAAAGGTTTAATGTCGGCGTTTAATGTCTTAAGCTCGGGTGGACGTATTGTGGTAATAACTTTTCATTCACTGGAGGATAAGATTGTAAAGGATCAGTTTAAGAAATGGAGCACAGGTTGTACTTGACCAGGAAATTTTCCGGTGTGTGTTTGTGGTAAAAAGCCTTTAGCTAAAGTTTTAACAAAAAAAGCATTGAAGCCAAGTTTTGAAGAAGTTAGCAGTAATAAAAGAAGCAAGAGTGCGAAATTACGCGTGTGCGAAAAAATTTAAAAGTAGTTTTAATTTGAGCTTAAATTGAACTTTAGTTTTGTAAATTTAGTTTTCTAATTTGTTTAATAATCCAGAAAAATAAAAGATAGTGTGAGTTAAAGTGTTTAAAGTAGGAAAGTAAAAATTAAGAGTTTTATTCAAGATTTTAATTTAAAAGATTTTTTAAAATTTAAATATTTTTAGTAGCAACGAATATCAGTATTATCAAACTTTTATAAATATAAAATTTATAAATAAAGTAAAAACGAAAAGTTTTGTATATGAGTTTGGAAATTTTAGTCAAAAGATTTTTAAAACGAAGTCATGTTTTCTAATTCAAAATTGGTGGCTTTAGAGTTAATTTGTTTTATTCATGGAATTAACAAAAGGCAAAAAAGAAAATAAAAATTCAGACTTAAGTTTAAATAAAAATTAAGAAGTTAGAAAGTGAGGATGTATAAATGAGTTTAAATTATAAAGGGAATGTTGCTTATGATATATCTTTGTTTGAGACTAAAACATTACGTAAAAATAATGTATTAAAGTTACCTAGAACTAAACTGCGTAAAGATTTAGTTAAATTAAAAAAAGTTT
>DMLH01000057.1 GCA_003453435.1 Clostridiales bacterium
GTAAAAATCGCAGGCGGTTCATCAAATAAATACATAGATGCCTATCGACCAACTGAAGATTGGAACGGACGTTTTTATAAAACTTATGCAGGCACTAAGGGTGCAAAAATAAAATACACTGCAAAAGTACAAATACCTTCTAGCGGTGGGGTTAGCAGTGCATATTTGCGTATTGAATTAAATGGCGGTAATTATAGTTGGAATGGCTTTGTTTCTAGCACAGAAACGAGGACAGGAACATGGTATACTTTAACACTGACAATTGATACACCTTTAACTTCAAATACTTTTATTTATGCATTTGTTAATGTTAACGGAACTGGTCATGTTTATGTTGATGACTGGAGTTTGGAAGCAACATTCCAAACCACCGAGCAAGAATACGATTCGAATTATAAATCTGCTGAAAAACGCGGATATGTCTTTGATGGTTGGACGTACTTACCAAGTGGTATGGAGGCAGTTGAAAGCGTTTTTATAAGTGGAGCAGACTTTGATACTGGTGTTGATTTAAGTTTAAGTAGCGGTGGTTTTGAAATCACAGCCAGATTAACCTCAACTCCTAGTAGCGGTGCGAACTGGAGACTTATAAGAGATGACTATAAAATTTATGGCTCATTAGGAGACTGGGATTCATATACAGGTGCCACAAGTGGCTACATGAATATGGGTATTCGTAGTAGTTCAAGTGGCGGGATGTATTTTACTAATACTGGCATTAGTTTGACGGACAGAAATGTACATACATATCGTTATGAATCTGGCAGGTTGTATGTAGATGGGGTTTTTAAAGGTAGCATTAATGAATTAACATACGCATCAAGATTATATATAGGTTCTGGATATTCCGAAATTTACTCTTGCAAAATATTTAACCAAGGCAAACTTTTAAGACATTTTATACCATGTAGACCTGAGGATCGTTTAAGTAATGGTCTTTATTTGTATGATGTTGTTGAAGGAAAACTTTATGATACCAATGGATATGATGGCGGTAGGTCTGTAGTTAATAAAAATACTGCGCAAAAAGTAATTGCAAATAATCAAACTGTTCATGCATCTTTCCGCAAACTTAAAGCGTCTGAGGCTGTTATTAGTGAAACTTGGCTAAAGCAAGCATTTACTTCAGCACAAGCAAAAACAATAACAAAAGTAATGGCAAAGGTTAATCAGGATTTTATACCTGAAGATGCTGTAGATGTTGGCAGTACAAAAAATACAGTTTTTGCAAGACTTGAGGGTACGGTTGCAACAATATATACAACTGCTCCAAAAGTCACATTCCCAAGTTATTGTGAATATTTTTTTGGCGGTGGTAATAGTGGAGTTTATAGCTATGACTATACTTCTTCAAATTTAAGTATTATAGATTTAACTAATTTCCAAATGACTTCAGTAACAACGTCATGCAGTAGAATGTTTCGAAATTTGACGGGGTTAACTGAAATTATATGCAACGGTAGTATTGATACAAGCAATGTTTTTAACATGCAAGAAATGTTCTATGGTTGTACATCTTTACCAAGCGAAGGCACTAGCGGACTTAACAATTTTGTTAGCAAATTCAACACAAGCAATGTTGTGTATTTTGGCGATGTAAGGACTTATGGTGGCTTTGGCTTTGGTGCATGGACAAATGGTGGTATGTTTGAAAACTGCAAGGCTTTAACCTCATTAAATTTAAGTAATTTTGATACGTCAAAAGCGGTAAGTTTTGGTGCTATGTTTGCAGGTTGTAGTTCATTAACTTCAATAAATTTAAGCGGTTGGAATACACAAAATGTGACAACAACATACACTGGTGGTGGAATAATGAGTACTAGCCATGGTATGTTTGAGGGTTGCAGTTCATTAACATCTTTAGATTTAAGTAGTTTTGATACATCTAACATGCGTGGTATGGACAACATGTTTAAAGGCTGTTCATCATTAACCACATTAGATTTAAGCAATTTCAATACCAGTATGGTTGGAAATGTTGTTGAATATTATTCCTACAATGCTAAAGAGCCAAGTTATGCATGTGAAGGTGGCATGGCAAACATGTTTTATGGCTGTTCATCGTTAAGAGAACTTAACATAAGCAGTTTCAATACTTCACTTGTGCAGGATATGAGATCAATGTTTTATGGTTGTTCATCGTTAAGTGAGCTTAATATAAGCAGTTTTAACACTTCACTTGTGCAGGATATGAGTTCAATGTTTTATGGTTGTTCATCTTTAACTTCATTAAACATTGGCAATTTTGATACCAGCAAAGTGGTTAAAACATCAAACATGTTTAATGGTTGTTCTTCATTAATTGCATTGAATTTAAGTAATTTTGATACTACATGTGTTAACGATATGTCCGCCATGTTTAGCGGATGTAGCCGTTTGGTAGAACTTGACATAAGTAATTTCAATACAAGTTATGTCACAAACATGAAAGATATACTTAATGGTTGCTCAAATTTACAATTTTTAGATTTAAGCAATTTTGATACCAAAAATGTAAAAGATTTTCGCAATATGTTTTTTGCTTGTTCAAGTCTTATTTCACTTAACATTAGCAGTTTTGATATGTGTAATGGTGGCGTAACTGAAGGTTATCCTGCCACTGCAAAAGATTGTACAGAAAACATGCTTTACGGATGTTCTTCACTTTGTGAAATTTATACACCATGCAATATGCATGCAACATACATATTAAAATTGCCTAGTGGCGCAATATTTTATCGTGTTGATGGCACTGGTTCAACCCAATACACATCAAGCACGGATATGCCAGTAAGTGTCCAACTTGGCAAAGCACACAATTTAATATTAAATGCAAATGGTGCATCATTTAATTCAAGCTCTGTTTCAACTGAAACTGTGCATGCGGTTTATGCATCAAAATATTTAAGAAACACTTCAACTGGAAGTAAAATTACGAGTTTACCATTATATCGTCTTGGATTTACAAGGAGTGGTGGTTGGTACACAAGTGCAACTGGAGGAAGTGAAGTTGTTGATTCAAGCGTAGTAGTTAATAGTAACGCTACCGTATCTGGATGGACAGAAACACGTACAAATGGCTCAGCAGTTGAGTATGTTTATATCAATAGAAATTCTCCAGCAACTTTATATGCACATTGGACTGAAAATAAATACACGATTATATTCACACCAGGAACAGCTACATCTGGTACAATGGATTCGATGACGAATATACTATATACTCAAGACACGTCATTAACAAAATGTGCTTATAGTAAGCCAGGATATTCGTTTAATGGTTGGAAAATAATTAGTAGTTTAGAAGATGTGTATGAATCAAACGGATTATTTTACGACGCTAGCACATGGAAAAGCGCTGTATCTAAAGGTGCAAATAACTTATATAGCCAAGTAAAATTATTTGCAAACCAAGGTAGAGTAAAACAGTTATCTGCAACAGATGGCGAAAGTGTAACGCTTGAAGCTCAATGGGGTCTTGTAGATTACATCATAAAGTTTAATGTGGATGGCGGAAATCCTGTTGATGATATGCACTATAATATTACAACCTCAGTAACACTACCCGAAACGTCACGGACGGGTTACATTTTTGGCGGCTGGAAATTTGTTGACGAAACAAATGGTGGTTGGATAAATAGTAACATATATCAAGGTGAAATAGGTTCTGGTAGATATGGAAATGTTACATTACAAGCACAATGGACGCCAATAACGTACACAATTGTCTTTAA
The DNA here is from genome assembly GCA_003453435.1 of Clostridiales bacterium. Lineage (GTDB taxonomy): Bacteria > Bacillota > Clostridia > Christensenellales > UBA1242 > UBA9845. Next base: position 3,714 of record DMLH01000057.1, read on the forward strand.
CGGTGGTGAAGGTGCGACTGGAGAACTTGGCCCGTTTGATGCTTGCGTGTACGACAAATGGTATCAATTAAGGAAAACTATAAATTTTGAGTTTACAAAAACTGGATACACATTTATTGGTTGGAAGATCACAAGTGGTGCAGTTTTGACTGAGGAGTCGAAGTATTTGTATACCGGTATTATTCCTGCTATTCCAGTCACTCAATTAACCCTGGATACGATTATAGGTAGAGACTACCAAGTAAAAAATTTAACAAATGTTAATGGCTCGACTGTCACTGTCACCGCTCAATGGGAGAAGAATCCAGTAGTAATAACATTAAATCAAAGCAATGCAACAACAAGTGCAAAGCTTACAAAAATACACTATACATTTGATAATGAAGTTTATTTTGAAGGCGAAGAAGGAAATACAATACTTGCTGACAACTTCAAATTAGTTCCAAAAAGGGAAAAATATAGTTTTGAGGGTTATTACTCAGAACCTAATGGTGCAGGCACAAAACTATTTAGTGCTGACGGCACACCACTTAATTTATATCATATAATTGGCGAAAGTATAACCGTATATCCACATTGGGTTGAGCCGGTTCTTGCAATTGATTGGGCAAGCAAAATTATTGATGCCAATTTGGGTGTCACTTCAACATCAAGCATTAAAAATGTTGAAGTACTTGTTGATAGTTATGTTAGAAGTGGTGGGGTGGACGTTTCATCAGTAAATTATGAAGGTGGAGTTTATGCCACATTCGATATTAACAATCTCAAATTAACTTTCCATACCAATGCAGAACTGATTTATCTTCCAGTGGATAGTTCTAATATTTTTGCTGGATTAACAGAAACTGAGACTATTCAAACAAACCATTTTGATACTAGTAGAGTTACTAAAATGGTTAACATGTTTGCCGGATGTGGAATAATAAAAGAACTTGATTTATCTAATTTTGAAACAAGTTTAGTCACATCATTTGCAACAATGTTTAGCGGTTGTGCGTCTATAAAAACTTTAGACTTAAGTTCGTTCGTCACAAGCAGCGTAGTAAACATGGTTCAAATGTTTATAAATTGCTCTGAGTTAGTCACATTAGATCTGTATAGATTTGAAATAAACAGTTCAACAGAAACTGCTGGCATGCTTAGTGGTTGCGATAAAATTCAAGAATTTGTGACCCCTAACAAAGTAGAGGTT
>DMLH01000007.1 GCA_003453435.1 Clostridiales bacterium
GAAGAAGAAGTAGCAAAGGCTAAAAAACAAAAGGCGAAGATAGTTTCTCTTGGAAAGAGAATTTTAAGATGTGAAACTGCAGCTATTGTTGCACAAACATTAGTAATGTACGAATTAGGCGAGCTTTCAAAATGAAAATAGTTGTATATAATCTTGGTTGTAAAGTTAATCAATATGAAAGTGGTACCATTAAAGAAGAACTTTTAAAAATGGGCTATGATGTAACTTTAAATTTAGAGCCGGCAGATTTATACATTTTAAACACTTGTGCAGTAACTGGTATTGCAGAAAAAAAGAGCAGAGCACATATAGCAAAAATTGCTAAACTTAACCCAAACGCAAAAGTTATTGTTTGTGGCTGTGCTAGCGAACATAATAAAGAACAGTTTTTAAGCAAAAAAAATGTTAGTGCAGTTATTGGAACAGCAGGCAAAAACAAAATTCCGCAAATTTTAAATGAAGTTGGAAATTTATCTACAATAATACCTTTAAGTTACGAGGATTTTTTGTGCAATACAACATCAAGAACAAGAGCATATTTAAAAATTCAAGATGGCTGTAATAACTTTTGCTCTTATTGCTTAATACCGTATGTCCGTGGTCGTAGCCGTAGCCGTGATTTAAACTCTATTGTTAAAGAGGCAGAGGAACTTTCAAAAACTAACAAGGAAATTGTTTTAACTGGCATAAATATGAGTGACTATAAAATTGATGGCAGGCTGGCATTTGCAGAACTGCTTAACGCATTAAAAAATAATTCTTGCAGAATAAGAATTAGTAGTTTGGAGTGTAACATTGTTGATGATAATTTGCTTAAAACGATGAAAGAAATGCCTAATTTTTGCCCACATTTTCATTTATCAATGCAAAGTGGTTGCAATCGTATTTTAAAACTTATGAATAGACACTACACAAAAGAGGAGTTTATTCAAAAGGTTAATTTAATAAGGTCATACTTTCCAAACGCAGCGATAACAACTGACGTTATCGTGGGCTTTCCAACCGAGACAGAAGATGATTTTGCCGAAACAGTTGATACTATAAAAAAAGTTAATTTTTATGAAATGCACATATTCCCATACAGTAAAAGAGATGGCACAGTTGCAAGCAAAATGAAAATGGTTGATGGTAATGTTGTAAACAAGCGTGTTAAAATTTTGGAAGATATAAACACTCAAAACAAAGCAAATTACATATCAAATCAAAAAGAGCCACTTTATTGTTTAACAGAAAGCATTGAAAAAGATTATGTAATAGGCTTTACGGAAAATTATATAAAAATTTATTTGCCAAAAACCGCACCTATGTACCAAATTGTAAAAGTAAAAGTTGTTAAACAATTTTTGGATGGAGCATTAGGAGAAATTACTTAATAATTCAATTATTATATTTAATAAAAAAGATTGAAATATTTTTACCATTATGATAAAATACTTTTAATATTGGAGTTTTTATGGAAATAACAACAGAACTAGTTAATCATTTAGCAGAACTTTCTAGATTAAAGTTTAATGAAAAAGAAACAGAAAATTTTAAAGAAGAATTTGCAAAAACATTAAACCAAATTGAGGCTTTAGAAAAAGCCGATACAACAAATGTTGAAATGCAAAGCACAATTTTAAATGCAGAAACTGAATTAAAGGAAGATAAACCACATCAAAGTTTGCAAAAGGCAGATGCAATTAAAAATGCACCAGAAACAATGGGCTCAAGCATTGCAGTACCAATGATGGTGGATTGATATTCCGGCTCTCTAACGAACCGCCGGAAGATATATCCGCACATTTGGCGTCTTTTTGGCTAACTTGCCCTAAACTTTGCCTGTCACAAGATAACTTAGTGACACGCAGTTTATGTCAACCTATCTCAAAAATACATCCAAATCTGCTACTGACGAGCACAAAAAATTAAGATAAAGAATTTTTTGCTTGTAGTAAGATACTCGCAAAATATAGATTCAGTTTATAAATTAGTTTAAACAAATAAGGAAAGGAATGCTAAACGTAAGTGAGGCAGTAAATAAAATATGGATTATACAAAATTAAGTTTGCTAGAAGTTAGCAAAAAAATTCACAGCGGAGAAGTTACTAGTGAAGAAGTGACAAGTCAAATAATTGAAAGAATAAGAGCAACAGAAAACTTGAATGCTCTGAATTCTTATTGCTTTGACGAAGCACTTGAAAAAGCAAAAGAGGTTGATGCATTGCTTGCAAGTGGAGAAAAGTTGCCAGTTCTTGCAGGCGTGCCAATTGTTATTAAAGATAATATAAATGTTTTGGGAACAAAAACAACTTGCTCGTCAAAACTCCTTGAAAATTATGTCTCAGTTTATGATGCAACAGTTGTTGAAAAATTAAAAGCGCAACATGCCGTTATAATTGGCAAAGCAAATATGGACGAGTTTGCAATGGGTTCATCTAACGAAAATAGTGCATTTGGTCCAGTTTTAAACCCTGTTGATAATTCAAGAGTGCCAGGTGGCAGTAGTGGTGGAAGTGCCGCAAGTGTTGGTGCTTATCAGTGTTATGCTGCTCTTGGAACTGATACTGGTGGCTCAATTAGAGAACCAGCAAGTTTTTGCGGAGTTGTTGGTCTTAAACCAACTTATGGCAGAGTAAGCCGATATGGAGTTGTTGCGTTTGCAAATTCACTCGACCAGGTTGGTCCATTAACAAGAACAGTTAAAGATAGTGCTATTATGCTTTCTGCAATTGCAGGCTATGATGAAAATGAAACCACATCAAAACATGTTGAAGTGCCAAATTACTTGGAGCAAATTAAAGATAGTATACAGGGCCTTAAAATTGGCATTGCAAAAGAATTTTTTGCTCTTGGTATGGATGAAGATGTTAAAGTTGCAGTTGAAAATGCTATTGAATTTTACAGGCAAAATGGCGCTGAAATTGTTGACGTTGAGTTAAAAAATATCGATTTAGCACTTTCTGCTTACTATATACTTTCAAGTGCCGAGGCAAGCAGTAATTTAGGTAGGTTCGATGGCATTAGATATGGCTTTAGGGCTGAAAAATATGACGACCTTGTTGACCTTTATGTAAAAACACGAACAGAGGGTTTTGGGAAGGAAGTTAAGCGTAGAATTATGCTTGGTAATTTTGTTCTTTCTAGTGGTTACTATGATGCCTACTATAAAAAGGCAAAAAAAGTTCAACAATTAATTGTTAAAGATTTTGAAGAGGCATTTAAAAAATGTGATGTTTTGCTATCTCCAACAAGCCCAAGTGTTGCGTTTAAACTTGGTGAAAAATTAAACGACCACATAAAAATGTATTTAAGCGACGTTTACACTGTGCCAGTTAACATTGTTGGCAGTCCAGCAATCAGTTTTCCTTGTTCAAAAAATAGCGAAGGTCTGCCAATTGGCTTGCAACTTATAGGCAAAAAGTTTGATGAATCAACATTATTTACGTTGGCAAATTACTATGAAGAACATTGCACTAATAAAGGAGGTTCAAATGAGTAATTACGAATTAACAGTCGGTCTAGAAATTCACGTTGAACTTAAAACTGAAACCAAGGCATTTTGCAGATGTAAAAACCAATTTGGTGCACCAATAAATACAAATACTTGCCCGGTTTGCATGGGCCTTCCGGGTGCAATTCCAACAATAAACAAAACTTGTGTTGAATATGCAATTAAAAGCGGACTTGCTTTTGATTGTGATATAAATAATGTTGCAGTTTTTGAACGTAAAAACTATTTCTATCCAGATTTAAGTAAGGCTTATCAAATAAGCCAACTTGAAAAGCCGATTTGTATTGGTGGAAAAGTTAGATACAAACTTAATGGCGAAGAAAAATTTACAAGAATTAACAATATTCACATGGAAGAAGACGCAGGAAAAAGTGTTCACGATGCAAAACTTAACAAATCATTTATTGATTTTAACCGCTGTGGTGTGCCACTTATTGAAATTGTTACAGAGCCTGATATTCACAGTAGCGATGAAGCAGTTGCAACTTTAATGTCTATTAAGGAAACACTTTCATCAATAGGGGTTTCAGATTGTAAAATGCAAGAAGGCAGTTTGCGTTGCGATGTAAACATAAGCGTTGCACCTTGTGGCAGTAACAAACTTGGCACAAGAACAGAAATGAAAAACTTGAATAGTTTTAAGGCTGTTAAAAGAGCAATTGAATATGAAATGCAAAGGCAAATAAATGCAATTGAAGCGGGCGAAACTATACATCAAATAACACTTAAGTGGGATGATAACTTAGGTAAAAATGAAGCATTAAGAAGTAAAGAAGCCAGCAATGATTATAGATATTTTCCAGACCCTGACCTTTTACCAGTTGAAATTACAGAGGAATATATTGCAAAAATCAAAGCAGAAATGCCAGAACTTCCATACGACAGAAAAAATAGATACATGAATGATTTTGGACTTCCTAAGCAAGATGCCGAAACATTAACAAGTAGTAGCACAGTCACAAACTTTTTTGAAAACTGTTTAAAACTTAAAAACGAACCAAAAGTTGTTTGCAACTGGATTTGCACTGACATTATGAGAAAACTTAAAGAAAGTTTAGAGGATGAGCCAACAATTAAAATAAGTGCAAGCAATTTGGTCGATCTTATAAATATGTTCCAAAACAAAGAAATTTCTATAAATAATGCAAGAGAAATATTGGATAGGATTTGGGATACTAATGAAAACCCAGTTAAACTTGCCGAGGAACTTGGACTTAAACAAGATAACAGCGAAGATAGTGCAAAAGCGTTTGTTATAGAGGCAATTGCCTTTTGGTTGCCGGCTTTAAAGTCTGCAACTGCTTGTGGATTATTTGCAATTGCCTCTATAACAAACGCTTTTGCACTATCTTCGCTGTTATCTTGTTTAAGTCCAAGTTCCTCGGCAAG
>DMLH01000096.1 GCA_003453435.1 Clostridiales bacterium
TTTGCTTTACTGCAGGAATTGGCGAAAACACTCCAGAACTTAGAGAAATGGTTTTAACAAATATGAACTACCTTGGCGTAAAGTTTGATAAGGAAGCAAATTATAGTATTCCTCGTGGCGATGATGCCATTATAACAACAAAGGATAGTGCAATTCCTGTTTACGTTATTGCCACAAATGAAGAACTTGCAATTGCAAGAGAAACTATAGACTTGGTTTTAAATAATAAACAATAAACTAATTTTGATATATAACATCTTGCGAAAAAATAATTTAAACATTATTCAAAAATCTCACAAAAGAGATTGACATGTAAAAGTTTTTGGGTTATAATAATCCAGCATTATTTAGCATAGGAGGTGCAAAATGGCTGTTCCAAAAGAAAAGGTTTCCAAAGCAAGGCGTAATTCCAGAAAAGCAAACTGGAAAATTTCTACACCTTCTATAATGGAATGTCCTCATTGCCACGAAGTTAAGGAGCCACACAAAGTTTGCAAACACTGTGGATACTACGATGGTGAGGAAATCGTTGCAAAAAAAGAAGAAAAGAAGTAAAAAATTAGAGAGCGTACACTCTCTTTTTTTGTTTTTATCAAAACCATGCTTTCTTTTATAATATGTCATACTAGACTATTACATATTTTTTGTTGTGTATTTATCAAAAAAATACAAAAGATATTATAAATTTACAAATTAGCATATATATTTGCAAATTTTGGCAGGATTTAGTATAATACACAGGTGCAAAAGTTTTTTGTACTTTTGCAATAAGCAATTTTAAAGGACGAATTATGGATAATCAAAAAAAATACAAACTAATAACACTTTTAGGCGTTGTAAACTTTCCACAAATGCCAATTTCTTGCGATATCCGCAGGGAGTCATCCAAAGCAAGCATTATAGAGGCATACAACAGGGCAGAACAACTTATCTTTGTCACACAAACAAAACCGTATTTAAGTGATGATGTTATTTCCTCCATAAACAACGTTGGCTGTTTGTCTAGTATTTTGGGCGTTGATGAACACGACGGTGTTTTGCAGGTGCAGGCAGAGGGCACAAAAAGAATGAGCATTCAGTCAGTTGTTAAAGAAAACGACTCACTTTTTTGCTACGCGACTGAACTGCAATCTGTTGCAAACAACCCTGAAAAAGTTAGTGTTTTGCTTAATTCTGCAAAGGAGCATTTTGTGGAATATACAAGTTATGATAAACGCATAACTCCAGAAATTTTAAGACTTGTGGATTCACTTAATGATGCTGACAGTTTTGTTGATGCTGTGACAACTATTGCAGTGAGGGACGAAAAAAAGCAACTTTCAATTTTAAACCAAGTTGTTGTTGATGATAGGCTTGAACTTTTAATTGGCTACTTGCTTGAGCAAATTGAAATTGCAAAGGTTAATGTTGAACTATCTAACAAAGTGCATAAAAGCATGGATAAAAACCAAAAAGAGTACTATTTGCGAGAGCAAATGAAAGCAATTAGCGAAGAACTTGGTGATGAAGTTAGCGAGTTTGATGAAATAGAGCAAAAAATTAAAAATGGCAAAATGCCGGAAGAAGTTAAAACAAAGGCTTTAAAAGAGTTAAATAGAGTAAAAAAACTGCCTAATGCCAGCCCAGATTATTCTGTTTTAAGAAATTATCTAGATGTGCTTTTGGAACTGCCTTGGGGCATAAAAACGGTTGATAATAAGGATCTCGTGCGTGCAAGGCAAATACTGGATGAAGATCACTCTGGCCTTGACAAAGTTAAGGATAGAATTATTGAATATTTGGCGGTTATGCATTTAACCGATAAAATTGGTGGACAAATTATTTGTTTTGTTGGCCCTCCTGGTGTTGGTAAAACAAGCATTGCAAAAAGTATTGCAAGGGCGTTAGACCGCAAATTCGTTAAAATGAGTGTTGGTGGCGTGAAGGACGAAAGTGAAATTCGTGGCCACAGAAAAACATACGTTGGTGCAATGCCAGGCAGAATTATTTACAATATGGGCTTAGCTGGTAGCACAAATCCGGTATTTCTTATTGACGAAATTGACAAGATGAGCAGTGATTTTAGGGGTGACCCAACAAGTGCAATGCTAGAAGTTTTGGACCCAGAGCAAAACTCAGTGTTTAGAGATAACTTTTTGGAAGTACCTTTTGATCTGTCAAACGTTTTGTTTATTGCAACGGCAAATAACATCAGCGATATTCCAACACCGCTACTTGATAGAATGGAAGTTATAGAACTATCAAGTTATACATTAAATGAAAAATTTGATATAGCAAAAAAGCATTTAATTCCAAAACTTTTGGAAGCCCATGGAATAACGGAAAACGACATAAAAATTGAAGATGAGGCATTAAAGGAAATTATAGACAAATATACTTACGAGGCTGGTGTTAGAGGTTTAGAGAGAACTTTGGCATCTGTTTGCAGAAAAGTGGCAGTTAAAGCAGTTAATGACAAAGAAAAAGTTTTGTATGTTGTTACAAAAAATAATCTTTACGATTATTTAGGTGCTCACAAAGTTATTGTTGAAGGTAAAAGAGAATATCCAGAAGTTGGAGTTGTTAGTGGCCTTGCTTACACAACAGTTGGTGGTGGAGTGCTTACAATCGAAGTAAATTTGGTGCTTGGTGATGGAAAAATTGTTATGACAGGTCGTCTTGGCGATGTTATGCAGGAAAGTGCAAAAGTTGCCCTTAGTGCAGTTATGGGTAAAGCGCAACAATTTGGCATAGACCCAGAAATATTTCATAAAAGAGACCTTCATATTCACGTGCCAGAGGGTGCTGTCAAAAAAGACGGCCCAAGTGCTGGTTGTGCGCTTGCAACGGCAATATACTCGGTTTTTGCCGGTAAAAAGATAGATAATGACCTTGCTATGACTGGCGAAATAACAATTCGTGGCAATGTGCTTGCAATTGGTGGGCTTAAAGAAAAACTTTTTGCTTGCGTTAGGGCAGGAATATCAAAAGTTATTGTTCCAGAGCAAAATAGAGAAGATGTAAAAGACCTTCCTCAAGACATTACAAGCCACTTAAACATAACTTACGCCAAAACCTTAGATGACGTTTTGCAAAAAGCAATGATTTAGTAATAAGTTTGTGCAAGTTAAATAAATTTAACTTGCACTTTTTTATAAAATTTGATATGCTTTTTGTATGAAAATTATAAATGCAAAATTTTTAACAACAGTGGCAAATCAAAATTTGCTTCAAAACACAAAGTGTGAGTTTGCTTTTGTAGGAAAAAGTAACGTTGGCAAAAGTAGTTTAATAAATGCACTTTGTGGCACAAAAAGTTTGGCACGAACAGGCAAAACCGCAGGCGTTACAAAAAATATTAATTATTTTTCAATTAACAATGGTGCTTTTTGTTTTGTTGATTTGCCGGGTTACGGATATCACACAGCAGGCAAAACTGAAGAAAATAAATGGGCGGAGATTTTGGAGTATTATTTGCTCAACTCTAAAAATTTAAAGTGTGTTTTTGTGCTTGTGGATTCTAGGCACGAGCCATCGGATAATGACAGAATTATGCTTAAATATTTAAATCAATATGCAATACCATTTGCAGTTGTTGGCACAAAATGTGATAAACTCAAAAAAAATGACATTGCAAAAAGCAGGCAAATGCTTGCTCATGGTTTGGCGCTTGGCGAAAGCAATGTAATACTATCAAGTAGTGCAAAAAAGGACGGCATAAAAGATATTTTTAAAGTTATGGATAATTTTATTTAATAAAGTTATCCTTTTAATATTCATAATATTGCATAAATATGCAAAAAACTGCATAAACACTGTGTTTTTACAACAAATTTTGTATAAACACATTTTTTTTGCATTCAACATAATATAAAGTATACGGGAGAAAAAGGAGGTATCTATATGTCATTTTTTTCAAACAATAGGGAGAATAGAGGTCCCGGGCCTATTGTTGGCAATCCACTAAATGGAATGTGTGAGAAAGTATGTATTTTGACAAATAAAGTGTTTGATAGTTGTATAAATCAATTTCAAGCACAAGGCGTAAATGTTACAATCGATCCTAGTACATACAATCCGGAAAACCCAACGTTCCCACTTACATTCGTTGGTTGTCAAAGTACTGGCGAGCAAGCTACAACAAGCAACTTGACCATAACAAGGTTTGATGACAGACCTAATTTTGCTAGGGTATCGGTAGATGTTAATATTCCAATAACAATTACTTATACAGATGCAAATGGTGTTGCAGGAAGTGGCTCTGGCGTGCTTACTGTTAGCGAAGACGTTATTATGAATGTTCCACAAGCATCAGTAATACCATTTACAGTTCAAGCATTTGGTGCTGCAATTTGCTCAGATGGTGAGTTTGTTGGTGACAACACTTTCCAAATTACAACTTGCACAACGGTAATACTCAGGGTTATTGCAGAAGTTCAATTGCTTGTTCCAAGTTATGGTTTCTGTCCAATTCCACCTTGTCAGGAGTATTCAAGTGAAATCTGTCCAGGAACATTTGATTTGCCATTATTCCCAACAAGTGCAAATTAAACAAGATAATAAATTTTAGGAGCGTAATGCTCCTTTTTGTTTAATATTTTTGATGTGTAAAAAAATACGCAATATTGTTTTGTTTTTTGAAATTTTTTTATTATAATTTAAGTGTGAAAAGCAAAAATTTGTGTTATGAAATACCAAATTACAAACAAGATGCAATAAAGCGTCTTGTAATTTTTGCATTAAGTTTTATGCTAATTTTTGTTATTTGTTTCAACATAAATTCATTTCTTAGAGTTTGGAATATTATTAATTATGACAAGTATTTGGAGCAACTTTATAGCATTAAAAAAGAAAAGGGCTTGGAGGCATTAGTAGAAATCAATGAACAATGCATCGCATATATGGAGTGCGAGGATTTAAACATACATTTGCCGATTGTTGAAGTGAGTGGCAAAAGTGATGAAGATTTTTATTTGAAGCACGACTTTTTAAAAAGAGAGAATGAACTTGGTTCGCCTTATCAAAAATACGGAACA
>DMLH01000019.1 GCA_003453435.1 Clostridiales bacterium
TTTGATTTGAATAACGACTACTCCTTAATTAAAAACACACTTTGTGCGCAAAATGAAACACTTAAACTTGCAACAAATTTTGCAAGTGGAATAAGAATTTTAAATCAACCACCATATGAAATGATTATAAGTTTTATTATAAGTGCTAACAATAACATTAAAAGAATTCAAAGTTTGGTTGAAAAATTATCTGCTAAATGTGGTAAAAATATGGGTGAATACTATGCTTTTCCAACAGTAAAAGAAGTTGCAACACTTTCCGTTGATGAATTAAAACAACTAGGCATGGGTTTTAGAGCTAAATATATATATGAAACCACAAAAAAACTTGAGAATTTTGACCTTGAAACATTAAGAGATTACGACACGGTAAAACTGCTTGAATTTTTATCCACATTAAGTGGCGTTGGCCCAAAGGTTGCAGATTGTATTGCCCTATTTGCATATCATAAAATGGACTGCTTTCCTGTGGACACTTGGGTTGAAAAAATTTATAATTCATATTTTTCAAAAGAAAAAGAAACAAACAGAGCTAAAATAAGGCAAAAATTAGTTAACACTTTTGGAAATTTGAGTGGATATGCTCAACAATATTTGTTCTACTACAAACGTGAGCTTGATAAAAAGTCATAAATATGCACAAAAAAAAATCGCAGCAGCGATTTTTTTAAATATAAACTTTAGTCTTCATAAACACTAACTTTCTTTTTGCCCTTTTCAGCGTACTCAAATTTAACAGTACCTTCAATTAAAGCAAATAAAGTGTAGTCGTGACCCATTCCAACATTTTTGCCTGGGCGAATTGTTGTGCCACGTTGACGAACTATAATGTTGCCAGCTTTTACGTGTTCACCAGCATACTTTTTAACGCCAAGACGTTTAGCGTTGCTATCTCTGCCATTGTCAGTGCTACCGCCACCTTTATGGTGAGCAAATAACTGCAATAAAATTTTCATTATTCTTTATCCTCCAATTTAATGTATTTTGGATATTGCTCTTGCAAATTTTTAACACCCAAAAACATTGTTTTTAAAATTATTTGAGCATTTTTAAAATCTGCACTATTACTTTCAATATCATTAAGTTCTAGTTTTAAGTAACCGGTTTTTTCATCAATTTTAAAAATATGTTTTAAATTTGTAAGTTCCTTAATTCCTAAAACTGCAGTTTGAGTTATGCTGGAAATTCCAGCACAAACAATATCTTTGCCAAAATCCGCAAAGCCTGTGTGATTACTGCACTCCACACAAATTATATCATTATTTTTTCTTTTAATTTTTACAATAGTCATTACTTAACACTAACAATTTTTAATGTTGTGTATGGTTGACGATGACCTTGAAGTTTTCTAATTCTCTTTTTAGCCTTGTATCTCAAAACAAGAACTTTTGGAGCTTTGCCATGACTAACAACTTCGGCAACAACTTCACTGCCATCTACAAGTGGACTACCTGCTTTGACAGTTTCACCATCAACAAGCATTAAAACATCAAGATTTACTTTTGCGCCAACTTCTGCTTCAAGTTTTTCAACCTGAATTGTGTCGCCTTCGCTAACCTTGTATTGTTTTCCTCCTGTAAGAACAATAGCGTACATTTCATTTCCTCCTTCTAGCATAACTCACTGGAATAACCTAGGTGGCTTTACGCTTTGCAATGCAAAACCTAAAACACTTTAATTTCATAAAAACTAACATAAAATTTTGTTTAGTTTATACAATAAAAAACCCGCCCCAAGTGGACGAGTATAATTTAACATATTTTTTTGCTGTTGTCAAGCCTAAAATAATATTTAGTAAAAATATATATTACAAAATGAATTGCAAAATTATATGCTACTTTGCTCACCATTTGTTAATAATTTACTCATTTCTGTCACAGTTTTATTCAAATAATATTTTGCAAGTGTGTTGTCATTGTCTTTTTTTACGCATATTCCAAAAAATTGTTTTGCTTTTTCATAATCACCTTTTTCAAAAAACCTTACTCCACTTTCAAATTCTTGCACATATTTGGTCAACATATTCTTCTTACTATCACTATATGCATCCAAACTTTCAAAAAGCGGAATTTTACTTGTTAAATCATCAAATTCAATTGTTCCAATATACCTAAAACTGTGTGGCTCCTTAATGTTTGTCATAAAGTTTTTTGTCATTAAAACGCGAGATGAAAAAATTTTGTTAAGCGTTTCAATTCGGCTTGTCATATTAACAACATCGCTAACAACTGTAAACTGCTTTTGTTTTTCACTACCCACAACCCCAACAACGCACATACCACTATTAAGCGCCAAGCCATACTTAATTGGCTCTTTGCCAACACTTACAAGGTTTTTATAATCTAGTTGTTTGGCAATATCAATTGCAGCATTTAGACAATCATCTTCGTTTTCAAACACAGCCAAAATTCCATCACCCAAAAATTTATCTATAAATCCATCATTTTGTTTAACGCTATTAGATACCAAATGCGTAAAATCTTTAATTAGGCCAAAATTGTCTTCAAGCGATAAAGTTTCACTGGAAAAATAACTATTACGCATATCACAAAACAAAGTGCTAAGTTTAACTTGCACGCTGTCACCAACATTAAGTTCTTCCGGCTTTGTTTTGCCAAAAAATTTTAAATAATTTGTAGCAATATACTTTTGATATTCAACATCCTTTTTATTTAACTTTTTGTCATTATCCCTAAAAACTTTTTGTATGCCCTCAAGGTTTTTTGCAATGTCATCAAACTCAATGGCACCTTCAAAATCTATGTTCAAATTTTTTCTTCCTTTTGCAAGCAAATTGGTGTCATATACTATAGACATTAAAGGCTTTAGCACAAGCAAAAGCATAATCATAATGGAAATTGAATATGCAATAAAAATTAGTGAGTAAATAAGATAAGTTATGTTGTTGTATGATTTTACATTATTTGTATAAATTATTGTGCCAATAAAAAAGATGGCAGCAAGCATAACAGTGTAAATAAAAATTCGAGTATCCATATAACTTTTTTTTAACACATTTTTATTATAATTTGAAAAAGCAAGCGCAAATATAATAAACGCAAAGGCAATGCTAATTATTGAAAATGCAACAATATAAAAATCAAAACTCATTTTTCACCTTAAAAATACAAAAAACTAATCATAATTCTAAAAACTAAGCCATAAACTCAAAAAAAACAATTATAAATAATTTTTAGAAAATGTGTTTAGTTAATTTTTGCCAATTTACTTAACGAATATTCAATTTTTATGTATATATCCAAAAAATAATAACAAAATATTGTCGAGGAGAAAAAAATGAAAAATGTAAATAGTGAAAAATTATTAAATGCCCTTGGAAAAAATGTAAGCATGGCAGTTCAAAGCCTAGAACTAATTTTGCCAGAAGTTACAGATGAAAAATTTAAGGAATATTTAAGCAAACTAAATGACGAGTACAGCATTGTTTTAACCGAAGCACAAATGCTTGCCAAGGCAAACGACATGGAGTTAAAATTAACAACCCCAATTGAAAAAGCAAAACTTTGGACAAGTATTAAACTTGAAATGCTTATGAATAAAAGCACAAGAAAATTCGCAACAATGATTTTTCTTGGCACAAACATGGGCATACCTGACCTTGTTATTGCAATAAGTGATTTTGGTGATGCCAGCAAAGAAGTTTTGGAGCTTGCCCACAAACTTAAACAAATCGAAGAGGAAAGTGATGAAAAACTAAAATACTTTATCAGTTTTAAAGAAAAATAATTAGTGTTCTGGTTTAACATAGCTAGTTTTTTATGCGTATTTTTATACATGTATTTGTATATTTATACGCTATTTTTATTGTGTCTTATGCCACAAAAAATTTGTTTGTCTTTTATAAACCATAGTTTTGGGGCAACACTAAAAACCATATTTTTTATGAAGCCATATACCTCATTTTGCGATATGCTTTTTTTTACAAAAACATCATTTGAAATTTGTTTTAAAATTGCACAGTCAAAATACTGCCCCTCAAGTGGCGAATAAAAACCATAATCAAAAATGCTTAGCGAATTTTCATCACCGGTGTACGAAATAGCAACATCATTTTGAAAAAATTCAACAATAAAATAAACATTGTTTACTTCAAGTGGCATTGGTTCATCTTCTTGAATTCCACTAAGCCAATCATAAAATTCTTTATAAATTCTTTCCAAATCGTGCTTTTTTATTGAATTTGTACTGTTTTTAATGATTTTTTTATTGTTTTTGTTTGAATTTCTATTATTTCTTATTTTATTATCCAATTTGTAACTATTCATTTAAACTGCTCCGTTAAATATAAAAGCAAACAAACACGAAATTATGCTAAGTACACAAAAAAATGCACTGTCATTAAAAAGTTGAAACTTGCGTTTTACAATTTTGCTGTTTGCAATTATGGTGCTTGCTATGTCAATTTCAAGGTTATCAATTTTATAATTTGGTGGATAGTTATAATATTTAATAATGTTTTTTATAAGTTCTTCGCTTGTCATAATTGCAAGATTTTGAAAGTACAGTAAATTTTTGTCGGCGTATTTTTTGGCTTTGAATTTTACATCTACTCTTCTGGCATGCAATGCAAAAAAACTTATAATTATGCTTAAACCCGCAAAAAATAAAACAGCATAATTTGTATATTTAATAATTAAATTGGTGCTTTGAACAAACCCTAACGAAAGTGCAATTACTCCACCATTTAATGCTATTATTATGGAATGTTTTGTTTCTGCCATTTTCAAATTTTCTATAACATATTGCAAAATATATTTTAAAGTTTGTTTCATAAAAAAATTGTTGACTAAAATTTTCTTATTAGTCAGCAACTATTTTTTTTAAACATTTTATTCTGTAACAAATCAAATTTCTTTTAAAGGTGTATTAATTGGCAAAGTTAAAATTTTGCTTGAAATATAGTCTTTTGTAAATCTCTTTTTTCCATTTTTTTGTTCTATATAAACTGCATTGCATTTGCCCTCACAAACATGTCTGTAAGCCTCAAATATTGTATCATCTGCACTCAATTTTATGCTTTTGCCAATTGTAAACCTAAATTTTTCAAAATTGTTTAATTTTTGATAATAAACTTCTGTATCATTATCAAGTAGACCAATAAGCATAAAAAGTGCGTTAATGCCAAGCATGTAATTTAGTTTAAACATAAATGACAAAAAAAATAGCATAAACACAATACCCGTTATTATAAACCCAACAGCTCTTGTAATTTTATATGCCTTTACTCTGCCATTAAATTTGCACAAAAGTGCCAAAATGATTCTTCCGCCATCTAAAGGATATACAGGCAAAACATTAAAGCAAAATGTGTAAATATTGGCCCATAAAAACATATATAAGTAATTAGATATTGATGAAAAAATAGTGTTCAAAAATACTACAATAACAATCAAAATTAAATTTACAATTGGCCCAGCAATGGCAATTTTAATTTCATCATTTTCACTAAATGGCGCATTATTTCCACTAAGCATTGCACCATATGGCATTAAGGTTATAACGTTTAAATTATACCCCAGTTTTCTGCCAACAAACGAATGCCCCATTTCATGCAACACCGCGCAAATTAAACAGCAAATAAAACTTAAAAAATTGCCAAAAAGAATCATTAAAATGCCTAAAATCAAAAATGACCAATGCACTTTAAATTTTAAATTTTTCATAATACAAAAATGTTTACAAAACTGTTAACAAAATGTTGTAAACTAGTTCTAACATTTTGAAAGAAATTACCAACCGCCAAGTTTAAAACAAACATTAAAATTAAAGCCCCCATAGAAAATGCCAAAGGTTTAAAAACTTTTTTAGTGCAATAAATGTGAACTCTATTTTTTTTGTTTTGTTTACATAAATTTTTATATGCAATTACCTTCATAAATACTCCTTTAAATATTTTACTAAAAATACTTCAGGAATATGATTAGCAATTTGATAAAGTACGCAAATTATTGATAGTCATCTGGTAAACTACCAAATATTTTTAATCTATTGCTTCTTGCAACCATTAAAAATTTGTAGGTTCCATCATTTTGCACTTCAACTTTAACGCTTAAATCATCTGCGTTTAGCGTGCAATAGTTAGAAAGCAAATTAAACATATCACTTTTAAGTACTTTTTCAACCTTTTGCGGACTAAATTGTTTATCGCTAATTAACACGTTTTGCAATCTTTCAATATTTTTTTGCTGTGTACGATTAAATATCATAAATACTCCTTTAAATTATTCTTTGTTTCATGAGAAAATATTTGCTTAATTACCCCAATATAATAATTTTACAACTGACCAGTTACTTTTCCCATGGCAAGATAGAATTTATTTGGTGCCTTGAACGCTTGCGTGTACCAGCGCCAAATAAATTGGCTATCGAGCCTCCCTTATTGATATTTCTGCCTCATCTTCCTTCTAAATGCACCAAAAATGCCTTTATACTGTGACTTACAATCAAAAATTCTATTTTGACAATAATGAATATTTTTAGCCAAAACCTCAAAACTGTTTCCACCCTTTGTGCCATGTGAGGACATGCTTTGGTTCATAGAAATGCTGTCATCATCTGGTATAACACCAACAATATTAGATTTTAATAAATTGCAAATTTGATTAATATCAATCATTTGACCGTTTAGTATTAAATCACCCCTTGCTCTATTAACAACAAATCCAACAGATGATAATTTATAACTATTTAGTATTGTTAAAACTTTATCAGCATCTCTAATGCTAGAAATATGTGGCGTGCAAACAACAATGGCCTCGCTTGCGCTATAAACCGCCCTATGAAAGCCACTATCAATGCCCGCAGGGCAATCAATAATAACATAGTCAAATATTTCACCCAAAGCATCAACAATTGCCTTAATATTATAACTATTAATTTTGGTTGTTGTAAAAATTTTATTGCTGGGCAATGTGTACAAATATGGGCATCTAACATCTTGAACAAGTGCTTGTTTTAGCCTACATTTGCCCTCAATTACATCGGAAATGTCATAAACAACTTTATTTTCAATACCCATAACAACATCTAAGTTGTTAAGCCCAATGTCCAAATCCAGCATCACCACCTTTTGACCAAGTTCTGCAAGTTTTATACCAATATTGGCACAAATTGTGGTTTTACCAACTCCGCCTTTACCACTTGTTACAACAATTTTTCGAGACATCCCGCAACCTCCGTAAATATACGCCCATTATAAAGCGTTAAAAGCAATTTGTCCACACAAAAAAATGACTGATTTTGTCATAATACAAAAACAGCCAAATTATTCATTTAATATTTACAAATTAGTACAAAAACAACACATTTATTGCAATTGTTTTAATATTTACACTTAAACAAATTATGATTAAAAAAACTTTTGGTTTTGTAAGCGAATGTCAAGCCATACTCGTTAGTACCAACCTGCTTAAACCCATTTTTTTGATGAAAACATATTGACATTTGGTTATTTGGATTTACATTGCTTGTTATAAACTTAAAATTCTTTGAATGATTTTTTAAGTATTTTATCATTGCTGTGCCAATACCTGATTTTTGCATATCTTTTTTGACAGCAATCTGTTCGATATAAATATCATTGCCAAAAATAAAACCTTCTGATAAGTACATATATCCAACAATATTGCCATTTAGTTTACAATATAAAACATATTTGCTCTCTTTATATAATTCTGTAAATCTAATTGTGCCACCATTTTTTATATGATTTTGCAAACAAATATTTTCACATAATTTAACAATATTTTCATCGCTTGGCGTAGTTACATAAATTTTCAAACCAATCATATTTACTCCTAATTGCTAAATAATTGTTTATTAAAAACTTGTAATAAACTAATTATTATTCAAATAATATTTAGCACCGCCAATAATTGTTGCAAGTTTTGGCTCTTCTGGAATAAAGCACGGCAAAGCAACTTTTTGTGTTATGTAGTTTTCAAGACCAACCAAATTTGCAACACCGCCAGTAATTATAATGCCATTAGGTGCAATATCACTTGCAATTTCTGGTGAACACAAATTTACAAGATGCTCAATTCCCGCACAAATATTATCAAAGAAATGCAAAACAGCAACTCTAATATCGCTAGATAGTATAATTTCACTGCGTGGTTTTTTTGTGTCTATATCAACGCCACTAACCTCCATGTTACTGGTATCGTTTGGATATAAAGATAAACATTCATTTTTAAATTTTTCTGCACTTAAAATGCTGATTTCTAGCCTTTTGGTGTTGTATATGTATTGCCTAATTGCTTCGTCCATATCTTGCCCGCCAAAGTCTATTGAAAAACCAGTGACAATGTCGTTTAAACTTACCACTGCAAAATCAGTCGTGCCCCCTCCAATGTTTAAACTTATATATGCACTTGGCTTATTAATGTTAATATCTGCACCAACAAGAGATACAATTGATGACATTATTATTGATACATTACCTATTCCCGTTGAATAAATAACGTCCTTAAAATCTTCAATTTGATTATCGGTTAGCCCATTAGACACGCAAAGTAGAACATCAACAGAATTAAAAATTGTTTTGCTAGGCACAACTCTTTTGTAAAATTCTGCAAACATTTTTTCTGCCATAACCTTGTTAATAATTAGCCCTCTTTCAATTGGCGAAATAACAGTTATTGCCTCGCTTGTTTTACCAATAAGTTTTTTAGCTTCAGAACCAACAGCAAAAAGCTCATCACTTCCAAATTTTGTTGCCACAAGTGATGGCTCCGCAATAATTAAACCACTTCCAATTCTATAAATATAAGTATTTGAACTGCCAAGTTCAACAACTAAATGAATTTTAGACATAATTAACTCCAATATTATTTTATCATATTTTGCAAAAAAATCAACTTTATTGTTAAATTTAAAAGAAAACATAAAATAATTAAGTATCGTTTTACTGTAAAAATTAAATATTGCTATTTGTTTATGTTATTAAAACTAAAAAAATTTGTTTTTGATTTAGTTTATATAACAAAAAAGCTAGAGTGTTAAACCACATCTAGCTAATAAATTATAAAATTTCCAAATGCTTTTTAAATGCTTTGGCAAAATCTGAACGAACTTTCATACTTTCAGAAATTTCCATATCAGCAGGCTCTTCAACAATGGTTTTCATAATAACGCTATCGCCCAAAATATCACAACTGATATCTTTAATTTTGCCCAATCCAAAACTATCAAGCATTGTTGCAAGTTTAACAATAACTGCAAGTTTTCTTACGCCTTCAAGATCTGTTTCTGAAACCATTGAATTGTACCTAACCCAGTCAACCATAGAAAAATCTTGCAAATTTTGTGATGCAACAACAAATGCTGCAAGCACTTGCTCATGATGTGCAACGCCTAAAACGTCACAATCAAGCACAACGTTAAGCCCCTTCTTTTCAAAATTGATTGGGCTAACTCGCTTTCCGCAATCATGAAGATAACTAGCAATTCTTAAAACTTTAACAAAGTTTCTTGGCAATTTATGAAGCACTTTTAATTGTTTAAATAAAATTAAACTTAATTCATAAACATTTGCTGTGTTTTGAAGGCCAGAATTATTGTAGTATAAATTTTGAGTTTCCAAACTTGCACCCAAAACATCCGAAATTGGTTTTTCGAGTGTTATAGGATTAACTTTGCCTAAAATATTTCCCTCTGATATGCCATAAGTTGAAACCACAAACTTAGAGAAACCAGATTTTTCTGCAAATGCCTTAACCATGCTAACACCACTAGCAAGCATGTCCGCACTTTGACTTGATATACCTTTAAGTTTTTTTGTTTTGTCAATGTCTAAAGTTTTAACAAAATCGTAAACTTGATCCAAATCCTCTTTTGTAAACTGATATGAATGATCCCTTGCAAAAGGATATTTTTTCAACTTTTTACTTAATTTTGCAATGCTTAAAAACACATCGCCAGTTCCAACAATTTGCGTTTCTTCATCAAGTTCTTTAAACCAATCCAATGATGCAACTTCAGTGGCAAAATCCTTAGTCATAACATCCATTGCTTCTGCTGGCGTGCTGTACTTTTCAACATATTTTTCCGCATAACTTACGGATCCAACATTAAAATATGCCCTATTTAAACTATTCCTTCTGTTATACGCAAATACTTGAGATTCTGTACCATTAATGTTAAGAATAAGACCTTTTGGGCAATCTAAAGAATTAATAAAAGCAACATATAAATTAGATATCTCCTCATCCTGTGACATTATCTTAAATTTAAAATTAGTTGAACTGTATATTTCTTCAAAGAAACTTCTTTGATTCTTTGCATTTGCGTATTCATTTGTGGCTAATGCAAAACACTCAACAACTTTATATGCACTCATTAATGATTTGTAGGTTTTTAAAACACTAATTACATTAAAAATGCTTTGTTGTTTAATTAATTCATCCGCAACCAAATCGCTTGCTATTTTAATTTTTGATTCTTCTTTTAAAAGCGTTACATATGATTGATTTTCTAATACTTCTACAATTAAAAGTTTAACCTCTGTTGAGTTAAGTTCTACAATACCTAATCTTTTCACTTTTTCCCTCTTTTTTTAGAATAAAAAACCGATTGTAATACTTAACAATCTAATTTTCGATTAAGATTATATCATAATATTTTATGTTTTTCAATTGTTTTAACAAAATAAATTGGTAATATTTATTTATTGTAAATAAACATATAAATTAACTTTTATTGTTTTTTGTTTTTTTGATTTTATTATCCGCTTTGTTCGACTTTTTTTTAAATGCAAACAGCAAAATTATATCAATAACGCCTGTCACAATTAAAAATATACCAAAATAAATTGATAATTTAGAACTATCAACAATAGTTGCTAAATACGAACTTGCAATTGAACTAATAATTCCAGTTATTATAATTGGTATTGCAATTTTGTAATTTACAAGTTTATTTTTAAAATGTATTATTAACGCAACAACGCTCATTGGCAAAAAAGCAATTAAATTTATTGCTTGGGCATTTTGTTGAGTAAAATGTAAACCTATTGTTAAAAGAGGTATTAAGAGAGTACCTCCGCCCATGCCCATACCACCTAAAACCCCACCCAAAACTCCAAACAATATTGTTAAAAACACTTTCATATAT
This sequence comes from Clostridiales bacterium, assembly GCA_003453435.1. Classification (GTDB taxonomy): domain Bacteria; phylum Bacillota; class Clostridia; order Christensenellales; family UBA1242; genus UBA9845. The sequence continues at coordinate 11,134 of DMLH01000019.1, forward strand.
ATAAAATTAACCCCATTTAAATTAAAATTTTAATGCCGGCTGCAATCATAATTAAACAAAAAATCACTCGTAAAACAGTGTTGTTGGCTTTTTTTAAAAGCAAAGCACCAACAAAGCCACCAATAACAAATCCAATTGTTGTCAAACCTAAATCACCAAAATTAACACTACCATTAATTAAATAAATAACAGCACTGGCAATTGAAATTGGCAGTATAGTTAAAATAGCAGTCGCATGTGCTTTTTTCTCTTCTAACCCTAAAATTAAAGAAAGTAAAGGCACAACAACCATGCCCCCACCACCCCCAAAAAATCCATTTAAAAAACCAACAAATAAACCGCCAATGAGGCCTGCAATTATAGCCTTTTTATTTATTTTTGTTTCCATATTTTTATGTTTAGTATTTTTTTAAAAAATATTAAGTTTTAATAATTTTTTAGCATATTAAATAATAAGTTTGACAAACCTTTAAAACTTTTGTAATTATTAAAACATTAGAAGTAAGATTGCGTATAAATAAATTATAATATTTGTAGTTTATTATTTGCCATTTGGGAAAAATTTATGTATAATAGTAAAGTTTATATTTTATTACATAAATTAAAAGGTGAGATATGAAAAACGATATAATTAAAAACAAAACAAAAATTTTAGCATTTACAATGGCTTCATTTATGGCAACATCAAGTTTTGGTTTGGCTGTTAATGGGCTTGTAAAATCAAAACTTATTAAGGACACGGTTGAGGCATACAGCAGTGAACTAAGCATTTCAAATAACAATTTTACAAATCCATCAATTAGTTCAAGCACAACTCTTCCGGTTAGCCCAAACAGTTGGACTGAAATTGAAAAGCCAGAAAATGTAACTGCAGGCGTTATTACTTTAGATAACAGCATTGCAACAACAGACAAGATTACAAACAGTTATAAATTGTCTGGCAACTTGCCTACAGATGGCGGTTTGGAGGACAAGCAAGTTTTAATGCTTAATGCAAGCACTGGAAGTGCAACTGCCGGATATAAAAGTGGCCAACTAACATTGTCAGCAAGCAGTTATTACGTTATTAGATTTAAAGCATTTTGTAATAGTAGCACTTTTGGTTCTGCAAGAATTACAGGTAGCAGTCAACTTGAAAAATTTGACACAACACTAAGCGTAAGTACAAATGGTGTTTGGCAGGAATATAAAATTTTTATAAAAACCAGCAGCATAACCTCAACAAACGCAAACTTAGAACTTTGGCTTGGTAATGCTACAGATAAAAACAAAAGTTCAGGAGCAATATTCTTTGACGATGTTTATGCCACAAGTTATGACAATGCAACTTTTGAACTTGCCTTGCAAAACAGTAAAACCGCCAATGAAAAATATAAATTTGTTAACTTAGACAGAGAATATTTAACATCAGGGCCAAAAAATAGCAGTTTTGAATCTGCACTAAGCGAAGATAATTGGACACTATCGGAAAATAATACATTGCACTCTGCAACCGAAACAATAAACGGAAGGTTTGATGTTGAAAACCACAATGGCACACATACAGAAGTTACTGACGAGATTAAAAACTCAAATGTTTACAACAATCGCTATGCTTTACTTATAAACAACAAAGAAAGTGGCTCTGTTGGATACAAAAGTTCATATTTTACAATTAAGTCCAAAGAACTTTATAAACTTTCATTTATTGTTAAAACGGGTAAACTTGAAAATGGTGCAACTGTAAAGCTTGTTGAAAGAAATCCTTACACAAATCCAAAACTAAGTGACGGCGTTAGCGACAACCCATATTACTACAAAAACTCAAGTTTTGAAGCAAGAACTTTTACAATGAGTGATATTAAAACCAATGACTATACAAATGAATTTACAAATGGATGGAAGGAATACTCTTTCTATATTAAAGGTCATAGTTTAGTTGATACAGAAGTTAATCTTGAACTTTGGCTTGGCACTAGTGAAAAAGCTGAAAAAGGATATGTTTTCTTTGATGAATTCAAAATTCAAAATTTAACAACTAGCGAATACGATAGCAATTCATCTACAGGAACTGTTGCAAATTTAAGCCAAGATACAAAGGAAACCGATTTTAAAAATGCAGCATTTAATTTGGTTGAAATTAGTGATGTAAATAATGGCTACCCATATGCTCCTCTAAATTGGACGCTTGAAAGTAGTCAATCTACCGGGGTTAAAAATGGCGTTATCAACACAGCAAATGACAACTTTGCAATAGGCGTACCAGTTATACAAGCATTAGAAGATTATTCAAACAATAACGTATTAATGATTGGAAACATATCAAGTAATAATCAAAAATATACAAGTTCTCAGTTAACTATTCCCGCAAATACTTACTCTAAAATTACTGTTAAAGTTTTAACAACAGAATTAAATGGTGCAAAAGCAGGAATAAGAGTTATTAGCGACGGAGTAATACTTGGTGAAATAATGAATATCGACACAGGTGCATTGTGGAAAACATACACATTATTCATTAAAACCGGATATGAAGAAAAAATAATTAGTCTCGAGCTTTCACTTGGAGAAAATTTAGAAGGCACAGGATATGCATTCTTTGATAATGTAAAATACAACGACAGTTTAACTGCAGATGATTATAAAGAATTGGATGCTGACAAAAAAATAGACCTTTCTAAAAATGATTGGTCAAACATACCAGCAAAATCTACCGCAACACAAGGCTTATACAAACCTTATGGTTGGACAGCAAATTATGATAACGAAACTGACCTTGGCGCTATAACAGCAGGTGTTATTGACACTATAAACTATGGCGACACAGAAATTGGATACTATGAAAGCAGTTTTGCATCACCAGAACATCCTGAAGGTGAAGGAAGCAAAGTTTTGATGATTAAAGCCACAAATGACTCATATTACACATACAAAACTGTTTCAACTTCTGCACTTTCAAATGGTAGTTATTACAAAATTTCAGTTTATGTAAAAACAGATGGCATTGGGCAAATTGAAGAAAATATAAAATATAAAGATAGTAAAAACACTACTCCATACCCATATGGCGCAACAATAAACATTGATGGAATTGATGCAGAATTTACCGGAATTAACACAGAAGGTCAGTGGAAATTATATACTATGTATATAAACAGCACAACAGACAGCAACATTGCGTTAGAATTATCACTTGGCAATGAAAATGCCAAAACACACGGCGCTGTTTACTTCTCATCAACATCAATCGAAAAAATTGAAGAAGAAGAATATGTAAACGGAATTAAAGCATTGGAAAATAGTTCTGTTGATAACATACTTGCTGTTGGTGACACTGATGTTGATAATGAAGAAGATAAGGAAGAAGACAAACAAGATAGTGGCGAAGTAAGTTTCAATTGGCTACTTGTACCATCAATTATTACAGGTTTAGCAATACTTGCAGCAGTTATTGGTGTAATTTGGAGAAATTATAGAAAAAAATCTCACAAAAAACCAAAAATTCAAAAACCATATTCAAAAGAAAACTATAAGAGATTATTAGAACAACACAAAATTGAATTGGGTCAAATTAAAGAACAAAAAACAAAACTTATTACAAAGCAAAACAGTCTTGCCATAGAACTTAATAAAGCAAAAGCTGAAAAAAGTGAAAATGTTGATAAACTTGAAAAAGAATATGCTGAACTTGCTAAAAAATTAGAAAAAGTCGAAGCAAAAAAACAAGAATCTAACAAAAAATACAAACAAAGGGTTGAAGACCTTAAAGCTATGGAAAAGGCTGAAAGAAGATAAGAAAAAAGTTGCGAAATGCAACTTTTTTTTTAATACTTACAATTTTAAATTAACTTTATAATGAAAAATTAAATCCTTCATTAATTTGCCTGTGTAAAAATCTTCTATATGAATAACCAAATGTAAAAAACATGGCTTTTAGATATCTGTCGCTTACGTGGAAGTTATTATTGAACTCCTCATAACCAAGCATAATAGCCCTATCTTCAAGCAAACATACTCGTGTAATAAAATTAGTTTTTTTGTCCTTAACCAGCACACAAAGATATTTGCCTTCTTTGTCATAATAAGCCCATCTTGAATTAGGTTCGTTAGGAACTACATACTTATTAACTTTGTTTGACCTATTTTCAAAATTTAACAGTTCAAATTGGTCACCATATACAAATTTTATAATTTTACCAACGTCTTCTCTATCCAATTTTTTAACAAAACTATTTTTCATGCTTATATTTTAGCACATTAAAACACATAAATCAATATGTTTTTTTAAAATTTTATATATATATTTTTTGTCCAATAAACACATAGTCATTATCTAAACTGTTTTTTTGCCTTAATTTTTCTGTTGTTGCGCCAAACATTTCAGCAATTTTCTGCAACGTGTCAAATGGCTTAACAATATAGCAGGAAAAATTTGTTTCTGGTATAAATAACATTTTTCCTTTATAAAGCAAGCCGGGATTGTTTTGTTTAATGTAGTCCACCGGCACGCCAAAAAGTTTAGATAAACTTTCATAAGTATCACAATGCTCCACTTCATAAAAAATATTTTTACCATTATTTGCATTTAAAATTTTTATTTCCATAACACAAACAATATATGATTTGTTATAAAAAAATATAATATAAAACAAAAATAAGCCATACAATACCGTAAGGAGATTTTTGTTATAAAAAATTTATTTAAGTCAGTATTCGTAATAACCATATTTTCAATTTTACTAAGAGCATTAGGCTTTTTTATGCGAATTATTGTTTCACGTGAACTTGGAGCCGAAGCACTTGGAGTGTATCAAATTTCGCAATCATTTTTTTATGTTTTGGTGACAGTTGTTGCAAGCGGTTTACCCACAACAATATCTCATTTTTCCGCGAGATACAAAGTGACTGAAAATAAAGATGCTGAAGGAAGTGCTGTTTCTGCATCTTTAATAATAGGCATTACTATTTCAATAATACTTGAAGTGCTTTTATTCTGCTTTAAAAATGTCATTATAAATTCAACAACTAAGGAAAGTTGGACAATAATTCTATGCCTATCACCTAGTATTTTAATAACAGCAATTTATGGTAGTTTTAGGGGCGCACTTTGGGGAAGACAAAAACACATACAAAATTGTATATCAGAAATTGGAGAGCAAGGAACAAGACTATTGCTTTTTGTGATAATGTTAAGCACTGCTCCATCGCCAATCGCTGGAGCAATTAGGGCAAGTATGTGCTACACAATATCTTGCCTTGTTAGTATGTTTTTAACAATATTCTTTTACTTTAAAGGCGGTTCAAAACTTAAAAGCCCAAAAACCAGTTTTAAACGCGTGCTAAAGTCCAGCCTGCCTATTACAATGTTACACTTAATTTCAAGCCTGTTGCAACCAATAATATCAATTATTGTGCCTTATGAACTGCGTTGTTCGGGCTACACAGAAGCACAAGCCATTGGCCTATTTGGCATAATAACCGGCATGACCTTGCCACTACTAACACTACCTGATACCCTTATTGGCTCTTACTCCACAGCCCTAATGCCAGAAATTTCAAAAAGTTTAGTGGTTAAGGACAAAAAACAACTACAAAGTCAAATTAAATCTGCCATAACATTTACTCTATTTATTTGTTTTTGTTTTGTACCTGTTTATATAGGCTCAGGCGAAAACATTGGTTCATTTTTATTTAACAACGCCACTAGCGGATACCTGCTTGCACGTGCAAGTTTTGTAATGGTGCCTATGGGGTTAAACAGCATTACACAAGGAATACTTAACAGTTTAGATATGGAATCTAAAAGTTTTAAAAACTATATTTTAGGTAGCATATTTATGATAATATCTATCATATTTTTGCCTAAATATATGGGAGTAAATGCTCTAATAATTGGCCTTGGGCTTTCAATTTCAATTTCAGCATTTTTTAATGTTAGGATGATTTCGAAATACCTCGGCTTAAAAACTTTAATTTTGAAACCGTTACTACTAATGACCTTTTTTGCCATACCAAGCAGTATGTTGGGAAGTTCTGTTGGCGGAATACTTAAATGCCTTGTTCCACAGTTTTTTAACATCGCATTTTCTTGCCTAACAAGTTTAATATGCTTTGTTTTGCTTTGTGTTATTTTTAACATTATAAACGTGTCAACAATCTTTGCATCAATAAAAAGATTTAAAAACATTAAAATAATGAGAAAAAAGAAAGAAACCAGCGCTTAAAAATAGCAGATTACATCTGCTTTTTTTACTTAATAATTACGGATTGCAAAGAAATATATTGCAATGTGCTTAAAATTTTAAAAAATATATATTGGTTTAATAATAACAAATAAGTCAAAAATAAGTGTATGTTAACTTTACTTTTTCGTGGTGTTATAATATATGTAATTATCTTTTTAATTTTTAGGCTAATGGGCAAAAGGCAACTTGGACAACTACAACCTTTTGAATTTATTGTCACGCTTATTATTGCAGATTTGGCTACAATACCAATGAGTGAAATTAATGTACCCTTGCTTCACGGCGTTGTGCCACTTATAACCATTGCTTTAATACACTTTTTAATAGGTCTACTTTCCAGAAAAAGCATAAAATTAAGGCAAATTTTTAATGGCAAGCCTATTATTGTTGTTAGCCCTAATGGAGTTGAATATGAAGCACTAAGACAACTCAATATGGATTTTAATGACCTTACTGAAGCGCTTAGAGAAATGAATATTTTCAGTTTTGACGAAGTGCAATATGCAATTATTGAAACAAACGGTCAACTTACAGTTTTGCCAAATGCAAGCAATGCCCCGCTTACGGCAACAGATTTTAAAATTAAAAAAGAAGAAAGCGCTTTGCCAATAATGCTAATTTGTGATGGCAGAAAAATTAAAAAAAATATGCAAATAGCAAAAATTGACGACAATAGTTTACTTAAGCAAATTAAAAAAGCGGGGGCTTTTAAAATTAAGGATATTATGATTGCAACAGTAGATAACAATGGAAAAATGTATGTGCAAGCAAAAAATAAAAAATATGTAACTTTTAACATTAAACATTTTAAAGGTGGTGAAAACTGGTGAAAAAGGTTTTATGGGCAACAATAATAACTATTGTGCTTTTTGCAATTGTTATTGCAGAGCAAGTTTTTGTAGATAACACTTTAAACATGCTTATTGAAAAGATATCCAGCCTTGATGCTTATGTTTCCAGCACAGAAAATATACAAAGCGCCGAGATAATAGATGTTTGCAATAATTTAGATGAGTTTTGGACAGAACGTGAAAAAATTTTATGCCTATTTATTAACCACAACGAACTTAGTAAGATTGGTGAACAGATTAAAAAAGTAAAAGTATATATTGAAAAAAACAACAAAGATGACTGTGAATACGAACTAGATACATTAAACTTTTACGCCGAAAGTTACAAGCACGTTGTTGAAATAAACATACAAAATTTGCTTTGATCAATTTAAAACAAATAATCATTCATGCTATTCATGTGTTTTTAAACAAGCAAAAAAAAATGCAAGACTTTAAACTTGCATTTATTTTATTGTCTCATTTTATTATTTGATAATATATATGACACCAAATAATTAACTGCATTTAAATAACTAATTTGGCTGGTTTTAATTTTAAAATCTAAGTCCGCACATAATTCAACAATATCTTTTAAAACCACTTTACTAAAATTTTTAGATTGTATTTTGGCTTTTTTAACAGCAAATTCTTTAACTCCTAAATCGTCCGCAATTTGCAAATTGGTTTTGGGTGTTATGGCAGAAAAAAACATCCTCCTAAAATGATTTTGAATAAGTAAAAACACGCTTGGTGCAATTTTTTTATCTGCAAGCATTTCGTTAAGTATTATATATGACTCCTCAGCCTTACCCAAACTTAAATTTTCGGTAAGTTCAAAAACGCTATATTCAAGTTCTTTGTTAACAAGCAGTTTTACATCTTCATCAACAATTTGCCTATCTTTTGCATATGACGCCAGTTTATCAATTTCAATGCTTATTCTAGATAGATAGCAATTTGTGTAGTCCATTAAAAGTTTTTTTGCACTGTCTGTCATTGAAATGTTTTTTTCTTTTAAATTAAGTTCAATCCAAATTAAAATATTGTTTTCATCTAACCTGCCACAATCAACGTTGCACAAAAAATTTGAAGATTTATTTAAATTTTGTAACTTTTTTTCATCAAAGAGCGGATTTTTGCTTATAATAACCAAAATATTTTCAGAATTTGGGTTTTTCTCATAATTTACTATTGCGTCGCAAATAGGCTTTTCTTTGCCCTCGTTGGTGTCTTTTAAAATTACGACTTTCCTTCCGCCCAAAAATGATGATGTATTTAAATTAGAAAGCAAAACTTTTTCATCAAAATTTTCAGCACTTAAAACTGTTTGAGATAGTTCCATATTGTTTGCAACAAACTTAACAAAAAAACCTAGGCTTGAGTCTATCAAAAAACTATCGTCACCATAAATGTTATAGCAACAATATAAATTACCTGCCAAAATATGTTTTTTAAGTTCAACAAACTTCATAGGTAAATTATAGCACATTAAAAAAGGCAAGTAAACAAATTGCATTCACTTGTCTTTTTAATAAAATTAGATTTATCATTCTGGCTAAAACTCAAAACTTAAAATTCAAAACTCAAAACAATAACTTTCATCAGGTTGCAAGGCAATCAAATTGTCTGCAGTTTCCGTAGCCGATGACGAAATAAAATTTTCGGTATTTATTGCAAAATACCTTGAATAATAACGCTTAGCATAAACTATGTTGAAATTTTGAGCAAAAATACTTTCAGTTAAAATTTCGTTTTTTGTTACTGAATTTAAAATTTGCAAAGTTTTATAATCCTGAATTTTTAAACTAACCGCCTTAATTGTGTTGCCCACATTAAAGCAATCGATTACAATTTCATCATCCAAATTAATGCTACCATTTGAAACAACATTTAAAATACTTGAAGAGTAAATTGAATTTATTAAACCCAGCAATGTGCCACTTGTATATTCACCGAATAAATATAAATTTTGCACCTTGTAAGTGTTAACAATGTACGACACATTTTTTTGCATGTCGTCTACATAGTTGTAAACCATAAAATAATCTATTTGTTTAACGTTTTCACCTGCCAAAAAGTTACCTACATGATATGTAAAATATTTATCATTTGAGGCATTGTTTAAAAGCGTTTTTCCGCTTTCCGTTGTAAAAAATAGTGTTTTTGAGGTGTTTTCATTGGCAAAAAGCATGTTTTTGTTATGAATTTTTGCAGAATTACAATTTGCAAGGCAAGACGTTAACATAAGTAAAGCACTTAACGCGCATAACATTTTGCTTTTGGTTTTAACCATAAAATATGGGCTTGCAAGCAAACAAATAACATAATAAATTATTGCACTTAGTGTATCAAAATTTATTGTTGTTATAACTCCAAATTTTGAAAACACTGCACTCCACTGAACAACGATATTAACAAAAAATTGGGACGCAACAATTAAAAATGGTAAACTAACAATTAAATTTAATGCAACGCCAAAAAGTAGTAAAACATACATAATTGAAAATAATGGCACAACAAATAAATTGCTAACAAATGAAATTGGTGCTAAAATTTTAAAATATTTGCAAACCCAAGGCAAAGTGCCAAGTGTTGCACCAACAATAACAGAAACTGAACTTGCCAAAAATTTTTGAAATTTAATCTTTCTAAACAACTTTTCAAATGTTTTTGCAAAAATAAATATTCCAAATACTGTGCCAAATGAAAGCAAAAAGCCCACATCAAATAAATATAAAGATTGAAACGCAAGAACAATAATTCCCGCAAGAGAAATGTTTGAAATGCTATCACTTCTCTCGCCAAGTATCATACCAAGCATTAAACATAGGCTCATAACACTTGCCCTAAACACGCTTGGTGAAAAATTGCAAAGAACATTATACAAAAGCAAAACACCAAACACAACAAAAAATTGAGCACGATTTTTAACTTTGCAAAGTCTTAAAACAAATAACACAGCGCCAACCAAAAATGCAATATGCATGCCACTCACTGCCAAAATGTGAGCCAAGCCACCATTTCTAAATATATCTGTGTACGTGTCAGTAAGCAATGATTTATCACCAAAAAGCACAGCATAAGCAAAGCCAGCATTTTCCTCAGTCATATTATCAAACAAAATGCTTTTGGTGTTATTCTTTAATGCATCAACAAAACCTGCTTTGCCACTTTGCCTTGTTAAGTTGTCCAGATTTATTGTGCAATAATAATGCACATTTGTTTTTAATATGTTTGTGTTAATTCTGCCGTTATTAACAAGTTTTGATTGATATAAATACGAATTAAAACTCAAAACATCGCCAGCATCGTACTCGCCTTCTTGAACAGTTGCCAAAATGTTAAAATTATAATCTTTGCCATTTATTTTAACATTGCCAAGCAAAAGTTTAGTTTTGTCATCTTCCTTTAAAGTTTCCTTAACGCTTGCTGTAATATTATAATTTTCGTTAGGCAAAGCCATGTTTTTGCTAACCACAAAAGTTATGCTTGCAATGGCGGAAAATACAACTGCCGAAATTAAAACGATGGCACAGCAAATTTTTGCACTTTTAACGCCAAAAACTTTAAAAAAGCCTTGCAAAACATCTTTTTTGAATAATGAAATTGTAAACACAACCAAATTAAATAAAACAAAAACGCCAAAAATTGCAAGTGGCACAAAACTGCCCAAAAAAGCCTTGATGACAGAATACACCGCACCAATTGTTGTTAAAAAAATTAAAAGCAAAGGCCTAAAATTAAAAAATCTTTTCATTTGTTTACTAGTTAATTTTACCATTTACTTTTTATTAAGTAGTTACTACATAGTAATTATATTTTTTAAAATAATTGATATCCTAGAATTGTAGGAGTTAACTATGAAAATACAAAGAGCCGTTGCACTTAGAACAAGTAAATTATTGATTGAAAAGAATATGACACAATACGCGTTAGCTAAAAAAATGCTTACGCCACAAACTACAATCACACATATTATGCACGAAGAATACAAAAGCATTAAATTTGAAACTATGGTTAAAATTGCTGATGCATTTGATATGGATATTTTAGAGTTTTTAAATGACGAAGTATTCAAAAGAGAAAATCTTGATATTTATTAAAAAAAAGGACAAGCCTTTTTTTTAATTTACAACATCACTTTCATCATTAAAATAATCACGTGCAAAAAATTCTTCAAGCGTAATACCCGCACCAAAACATAATTTTTTGATTGTTATTATTTTAGGTGATTTACTTTTGCCATACATAAAATCAAATACTGTTGATGGCGTTAAATTTGAATTTAAACATAAATTTGTTAATGTTAAATTCTTTTCTTTTAACAATTCTTCAATTCTTTTTCTAACTGCACTTTCTAAATTCATAATATTATCCTTATACGATATTTCGTAAATATTATAAATTTATTCAAAATTTTAGTCTTACGGTATTTCGTAATTATAGGCATAAAAAAGGATAACAAATTTAGTTATCCCGATAATTATTTAACTAATTCATCAATTGTAATTTCAAAATAATCAGCAAGCAAAATGAGATTGTATATATCAGGCTCGTTTACACCATTCTCCCAACGCGAAACAGTTGCAGTTGTTGTTTTGCACAATTCTGCAATGTCTTGCTGCGTTACATTATTTTGTAATCTAAGCATTTTTAAATTTTCACTAAAATTAACTTTCATATAAAAATTATTACATAAAACGTAATATTAAACTTGAAACTTACGTTTTGCGTAACATATATTTATAAAAAATAGGTGAATTAACACCTACTTTAAATTAACAAATTAAAATGTATTAATTTTTTGGATAAGGCA
>DMLH01000082.1 GCA_003453435.1 Clostridiales bacterium
TATCCAATGAAATTCAATCTTATAAGATATTTAATAATTTTTTTAAATATTTAATTTTTAAACTTACTTTTATGCGCATAAACTCAAACAGTTTTTACAAATTTCGTCAAAAGATGTCATAACAGTTATTGGTAAATATGTTAATATATATTTATGGCTGAAAAAGTTGTAAATAGTGATATTGAATTTGCGTATGTTAGTGAAAATTCCGAAATTGAACTTAAAAGAGAATTAGAAAAATATTTTCTGTATCAAAACATACTTATTATTGATAAATATTTTGAATATGGCAGTATTATTGAAAAATTAAAACATAATACAAAGTGCAACATAATTGTTGAAAGAGATATACGCAAAGTGAATAATTTTGAAATATTTTCATGCATAATTAATGTTAATTGTAGCGATTTAGATTTCACAAAAATGGTTTGCTATGAAAATAATATTCCTTACATTTTGGCATTAACTAAAGTTTATGATGCCTTTTGCTTTAAAAGTTTTATATACGATAAATTTAGCGTTAAAAAAACAAATTATCCAATTGGTATAATATTTTCTTTAAATACGTCTTTTAAAAACACTAAGTTAATATGTCAAAGTATTTTGGAAATAAGCAGTTTGTCTTTTTTTGTGTTGCAAAATAAAATTTGCAGTTTGTTTTTTATGGAAACAAATTCAAATCCAATTTCAGTTCAATATAAAAAAATTCTAAAAGAACTTATAGACATTTTGCAAAACAAAGAAAATATAGATATTAAGTATTATAAAAACATTTTAAGTTTATATTTAAGTTATGCAATTTTAGTATCAAAATTTCAACCCGATGTACTAGATAATTTAATGTGCATTTATAAAACTTATTGCAATAAAAAGAATATAATTGAAGCGAAATATGCTTTTGTTTTGATTATTACATCATTAGAAAAAAACTTTTTTAAATTTTATAATACAAGTTTTAAAAATCAAATAAATTATAAAAAACACCAAGATTTTATGAAGTCTTTAAACCTTAAACCCCAATTTAATTCCTCTGTTTTGCCAAGTGCAAAAGTCGGCTTTTTAATAACTGAATTTCGAAATAAATTTTTAAGTTATATAAAAACAGAATTGGCATTTCAAGATGTAATAAAAAATCAAGTTGCAGAAATAGATGTAGATTATTTATTTGAGACCTTTTCAAATTTTGCATCTTTAAATGTGACAAATTATATTAATATTGAACAGGATATATTTAAATCGCAAAACTTTTTGACAATATTGTTTAATGAGGGTTTGCTTAATTTTGATTTTTAAGATTTAGCCCTATCAAATCAAATTTACATTAAAATTATTGCTTAATTATTAAAAAAATGGCAATAATTTTTTTATGAATTCAATAAAAATTAAATTTGCTGTTTATTGTTTAGTTTTGTTTTGCATTGTTTTGGTTCCAACAACAAGCCCAGTTTTTTACGATAAGAATTGCAACGATAATATTACATATTTTTTTTACACCAACAAAATTGATTATGATATTGAAAATGCCAATCTTATTTCAAATGGTAATGCAACAATTGTGGCATGTGATTACAAATGTAATAGAGCAATAAAAAAAATGTTACCTGAAGTTTATGGAGAGAGCATTAGAATAACTAACTATTCAAGTGATACACTAAAATATATTTTAAATAAGTACACAAATAGCATAGTTCAAACAGAAAATATGGATAAATATAATTTTATTTATTGCTACGATGAAACATTGCCAAAATACGTCACATTAAATAATGAAAAAGTTAATATTCAAATAGCAATTAATAATAGTGAAATAAATATTGGATATCCTTTGATTTTAAATGGATACTAAAAAAATTATTGTATATAAAAAAAAATTGTGTCAATAATCATGCTATGGAGGAATTATGGAGAACGAAAATGTGCAAAATAACAAAAAGAAAATAAGTTTTAAAAGTGTGGTATCAAAATATGGCTACTATATTGCTTTGGCAATTTTAATACTTTTGCTTGCACTTGCAATTGTGTTAACAAGTTTAAATGGAAAAAATGATGTTGAAGAAGTTCAACCTACAAACGCCGAGGTAATAACTTTTGCATCACCGGTTGTTAATGTAAATGTTTTAAAAGGATATAGTGACACTGAATTGCAGTACAACAAAACTTTAAATGTTTGGGAGCTTCATAGGGGAGTTGATTTTGCTGCAGATATTGGCACTGACGTGTTTGCATGCTATGATGGCAAGGTCACAAAAATAACAAACAACTTATTAAATGGAACAGTGATAGAAATTGACCATGGCAATGGTTTAAAAACATGCTATGGCAGTTTGGATAGCGTTGCAAGTGTAAACGTTGGCGATATTGTTAAAAAAGGTGACATCATTGGCAAGGCAAGCAATACGGCAACAAGTGAAGTAAGTGAAACCGGCGAAGTACACTTTGAAGTTTGGAAAGACGGTGCTCTTGTAGACCCTGCAAGTTATTTAGATATTTCAACAACGAAATAAAAAAAAGCCTAAAGAAATTTAGGCTTTTATTTTTTTATAAGTAAATTTGTCAGTAATTTTTAACAATATGATATAATAAAAAACACAAAAAATCACTTTACAAATTATTGATAAAGTTGTATAATGTTAATGTTAGTTTGGAGGATATTATGTGTTTCGAAAGAGTTAAACAACTTATTTGTGAACAATTGGGCAAGGCACCAGAAAAAGTAACAATGGAGACAAGAATTGTTGATGATTTGGGCGCTGACAGTCTTGATGTTGTTGAAATGCTAATGGCGCTTGAAGATGAATATGGAATTTCGCTTCCAGATGAAGTTGCAATGAAATTACAGACAGTTGGCGACATTGTTAATTATATTGACGAAAATACTGCAAAATAATCAAATTTAAAATTTAAACAAGGCATCCGCCTTGTTTTTTATTTGCATAATTTAAAATGATTATTTTTTAAATTTTATGTAACTATAAATTTTTAGTTAAAGGATATTTTTATAATTTAATATAAAATTTATCTGTTTTTATAAAATCTATCAAAAGTTATAACAAGTTAAAATATGACAAATTCTGTCATTTTTTTATATTTTTCTTAATACATTACTTTTGAGGTTTTTGTATATGAAAGATATTTATTTAAGAACAAAACAACTTGCCCAGTTTGTTGTTGCAACAAAATCAACAGTGAGAAAAGCAGCACAAGTATTTGGCATATCAAAAAGCACAGTTCACTATGATTTAACAAGGCGCTTGCTTCATTTTGACACTGCACTTTATTTAAAAGTAAAAATGGTTTTAGAAAAAAATTTAAATGAAAGAAGTATGCGAGGGGGGCTGGCAACAAAAGTAAAGTACAGATTGCTGAAGAACAAATAATACTGTTGATACAAATTATTAATAGTACTAAAAATGACGAGTAATATCGTCATTTTTCAAATGCACAAAATTAATATTATAATTTATTATTTTTCTATAAATTTGTCATAAAGGTTATTTCTTTCTGGGTGCAAAATTGCGCTTAAAATGTTTTTTTGTACTCCAGGAATATCCTTATTGATACAGCGTATCAAATCTTTCATGTATTCTCTTTGCGTGTGTTTATCGGCAGGACAGTTGCTTTTTATAACGGGCATGTGCTTACTGACTGCAATAATATCTTTTTCAAAAACCATAATCATTGGCCTAATAACTTTTAAAGGATTATCAGTCAGTTGCATTATGGGAGAAAAGGTATTAAACCTGCTTTCATAAAATAATGACATAAACAGTGTTTCAATTAAGTCATCTGCATGATGACCAAGTGCAACTTTGTTAAATCCTAATTTGTTTGCAGTTGTGTTTAAGTAGCCTCGTCTTAAATTGGCGCATAATGCACATGGGTTTGTTTCTTTTCTTATTTCAAACACAACTTTGTTTATTGTGGAATTAACAACAATTAGTTCAACGCCAAGTGTTTTGCAATATTCTTTAATTGCACTATAGTCAGTTTTGCCATCAAACAAATCAATTGCTATGGCTCCAAGTTCAAATTTTTTGGGATAAAACTTTTGTAGCATAGACATGCATGTCAAAAGCGTTAAACTATCTTTTCCTCCTGATATGCCAACCGCAATTTTATCACCATCTTCTATAAGGTTATACTGCTCACAAATTTTTCTAACTTTTCCTAGTACTTGTTTAATTTTCATGGTGAAATTATATCACAAAATAAACTCATGTGCAATTTTTTATAAAAAATATATATATTTTTATATAAATTCGGTTGCCATAAAACAAAAATGGATATATAATTTTATTGCAGGAAAATATTTTATATATAAATATATAAAAATGCATAAGATAAAGCGAGGTTATTATGAAGTTTAAAAAAGTGTTAATGTTAATTTTCTTTGCACTTGTCTCTGTTAGCGGGGTACTTTTTGGTTGTCAGGGAAAATATGACAACATGAAAATTACTTCTGATAGGGATGAAACAGGTCTGCAATTATATTTGGGAGAAGACTCAACTATAGAAGGAGGCCCATTACTTTCAGTTGGCACAATAACCTTTACAATTAGTGGCGTTGGTGATGATGTTAGCAAAAAACTTTTGTATAACTACGACCACGATATTGTAAAAATTTTAGATGTAGAAAGCAATGAACATCAAACAACTGTTAAACTTCAAGCAATATCTGGAGGTTCAACTCAATTTACTGCAATAAGTGAAGAGGGTGGAAAAAAAGATACTGTAAATATTGAATGTATAAGAAAAATAACCAGTTTAAGCTTTAATTCAGAATTTAAACCTGCAATCTTTAATGAAGAAAATAGTTCAATAACTTTCAGTTCTCAATATTTAGTTTATAATCAGGACACAACTCAAACAGAAGTTAAATACTATTTGGTTTCTGGCTATGAAAGTGCAACACCTATTTCAATTGACGGAGTAAGTTTAACTGAAGGTGGAGTTCTTACATTAAGCAAAACGGTTGCCGAAGATGTTTTACATATAATGGTTCAAAGCAGTGCAGATATGCAATTGCACAGTTGGGTTGACGTTCATTTGATATCCCCAATTAAAACCGATGACATAGAAATTTTGCCTTCAAGCGATTGTTATAAAGACGGAAGAATTCTTTTAACCCTAAACGGCGAAAACAATGAAATAGAATTTACTGTTTTGGTGCATAACACAACTGAAGACATCTCGTTTAACTACAAACTTGTTGAAGTAAACAACACATCATCAAGCAATGTAAATTGCGTATATGTGTCAAATGCGTTAAACTATTTTAAACTTTCAGCACTAGACATTGGCAAGTGTTGGCTTATCTTAGAAATTGAATTTGACCAATACACTGATTTAAACAACTCTTTAAGCGTAAGCAAAACATTAAATGTGGAAGTAATTCAACTTCCTAGTACAATTGCTGTAAACGGCATCGACACTGATTTTAATGACGTAATTTTTACATATTACAAAAATAATTTAGGAAAGCAATATTTTGTAAATGTTGGTGAAGAGCTTGCTTATGAAAAACAATTTTTGCTGGTTGCAGAAGATAAAACAAATTTCACTATAAGCAGGCGAGATGGCTCTTTAATAGATGTGGCAGAACTAAAAGATGGCGCCATTTCTGGACAATATTCATTATTGTCAAGTGGTGATAGTTTTTATATTAAAGGAAATCTTAAAAATCAAACCGCAAGGATTTATGTATACGCATATGGCACACTTGAGTATAATAATCCGTTAAAAAGAACTTTAACACTAACAACTTACTTAGGCTCTCAAAATGTTACTGCAACAGACTTCACAACTTTAAATGGTGAAGTTGAAAACACTTACTTTGTTGAAGTTGGCAAAACATTTACATTAAATTATGAAATTGATAGCAGCTCTTCTGCAAGAGGAATTAAACTTTTAGGTTTAGAAGAAAGCCCACTTAGTGAATATGTTTCAGTTTCTGTTGGCGAGGGTAATTATCCAACAATAAACGTCACGGCACTTAAACAAGGAAAATTAAGTTGTAAATTGGTTTTGGATAACTTGGTTGAAAGTGACGTGTTTACGATTTGGTGCTTTGTGGCTATAGATTATAACAACAAGGGGGGATACGCACTTAGTGTTGATAGCCCATTAACAAACAGAAATATTGCCGAAGCAAATTATGATATTAATAAGTGCTTGGAGTCATTTGTAATGTCTCTTGGAACAGGCGTTCAAATGTACTTATCTACCAATCCTGGTGATGCAACAATTTATGGAATTAAGTATGAACCAGTTATTATTGTTGATGGTGTAGAAGAAATAGATGGAAGTGATTATTTCACTGTTAATAAAAAATCCGGCTTTGTTATTGCAAAAAAATTTATGCAACAAGAAGAAGGCCGTAAATCATATGTAAAAGTCACGGTATCTTCTCTTAGAACTGATGAAAATGGTGTTGTAGAGTTAGTATATGATTATGACGCTATTAAATACGTAAACGTTGAAGTTTATATTCCGTTAAATAATGTAAGCACTTCAAAATCAGAGATGACATTGTATTGGAAGGATAAACTTAACCCAATGCAAATTGCAAATGGTGTTTATAGCGATGTTGTATCTTTACGTTTAGATCCAATTTCAATTAATAAAGATAAATTAAGAATCAAATGGGATGCTGGCGCTGATATTGTACGTTCTGAAGACAACAGCAATTTAAGTTGCACTCTTTATGCATACAATGCGCCTGAAGAAGCAGGATACAAAAGTGTATACACATTAACAGTAACTGTTAATTATTATTCAACAACAATTGTAAAGCGTGTAGCGCTAAACGTTATAAAACCAGTTTGGGCAGATAAAATATCAGCATATGTAGAGGATGATTACGATAATTCAACAGCATACTTTGATGTGCATGAATATGGTGAAGATTTCTCTAATGTTTCGCCAATTAAAATTCACACAAAAGCATTTTCTGCATCTGGTGAAGAAAATGTGACATTTAACAAAATGTACTATAAAGTAGACCCAGCCTATAGAAATTATGCAAGAGTTGATGACAAGGATGGAACAATAACTCCGCTTATTGCTGGCAGTTTTGATATAATGGTGTTTGCTGAAGATATGATTTCTGCTAGCTCTACGTCATTTGATCTAATTCCAACTCAGTACAAAGTTATCCATGTTGTAATTGCTGATGGTAAGTCGGAATTTACAGCTTTAAGAATAAGAACAGAAGAGGAATTTAGTAAATTACTTCAAGTAAATGAAAATTATAGTCAATCCATAGCAGTAAGTGATGATTCCGATGAGGGCAAGGAACCACTGTACTATTACATGGCTAACAACATAACATTAAAAAATAATAAAAGTTATTTTGCAACCAAGTTCTATGATAATTTAGATGGCAGAAATCAACATTTAGAAAACCTTTCTATAAATGAAAATGGAGCATTGTTTGGTGAAATTAAAGAAAACTCATCAATTAGCAACTTAAATGTTTATGTAAGTTTAACAGAAGAATTAAATTTAGCAGACAAAGATTATAAGTTTGCTGGATTGACATTAAATAACAGCGGTATGCTTAAAAATGTGTATGTTAATTTTGTTAATGCAAATTTAACTGTTACTAGTTCATCAGTGCAGTCATTGTCTGTAGCAGGATTAACTTTAAATAACAACGGGACAATTGATTTTTGCCATGTTGTAATGAACCTCAACGTTGCTTCATTAAATGATTGCAGAATTTCAACATTAAGTATTGGTGGTTTGGTAGGCAACAACAATAACTACATATCCGGTTTAAATAATAACTATGATTACTACAGTGGCACAACTCAGGAATACGAGTTTGATGGCAGTATTTTTGTGAGCGTAAAAATATCTGCGGAACAGTCCAACATTGGTGCAGTTGCTGGAGTAAATAACAATAATGGTATTATTGGTGCATATGATAATGGTGTGGCTGTAGATGCCAGAATCATGGCAAAAAACATCAACAATGTTGGTGGTATTGCAGGTAAAAATCTTAGCACAATTAAAAATGTATTAGCCAAAGTTGATATTATTGCTAATAATAACATTGGTGGTGTTGCTGGTTTATCATGCAATGAAAGCAAATCAGTTGCAGAAATAAATAATGCAGTTGTGGAACTTTATCAAGATGTGATAGACTTAGAAAAATTTGCAACAATTATTGGCAATGAAAATGTTGGCGGAGTTGTTGGTTTGTTAAATGGAAATTTGGTTTCAAAGTTTAACACAGATACTGAAGAAGATGAAAACGAAATAAACCATACAATTTTAAGTAATTCCTACATAAAGTCGTATGCAGATAAGTGTTTCATTTCTGGCAATGAAAATGTTGGTGGATTGATTGGAAACGCAATATTTGCAAATATTCAATCATGCTATGCTAATGTTGACCTTAAAAAATTTGATGCTGGCAATTTGCAAATTGCAGATATGACCAATGTTGGTGGAATAGCCGGCTTAATTGAAGCATCAAATGTAAGCAAAGCATATTATATTGGCAGTGCAGAAGGTGAGTTGATAGGCTCATTATTCGGCAATGTATCTCATAACGATTATCAACAAACAACAGTAAGTCAGTTCTATTCACCTGTTAATGCAGAATTTGTTGCAAGTGGTGCTGAGGCTGACTATAGCATTATTAATTCTCATAACTTTGTTGAGGATTTAACTGATGCGTCAATTTATGAAAATTGGGCAATTACAAACACTGAAAACGAATTATATGCTAACGATTGGTTTATTGATTCATCTAAAAATAGTGGATATCCACAGTTAATATTTGGAAATATCATTATGCATAAATTAATGCCTAATGACCTCTTTATAAGTCCAAAACTAGATGTTAAAAAAGTTAACGATGCACTTCTTGTTTATACAAATGAAAACATTTATATCGATGACATATTAAAAATTACAACAGATGTTGACGTAAGAGCAACAATTTATGTATTCAGTGATGTAAACAATGTATTGCTTCCAAATAGCACTAATAAATTAAGTGCAAAAACTTACTTACGTTCAACAACAAATCAAGTTATAACATTAACATTTGTTTTAGGAAACAATCCAAATATTAGACGAAGCATACAAGTTGCATTTATTGATAAAGTTTTGGCTTTGAAAACTAATAGTATAAGAATTAAAAAAGGTGCTAGTGATACTATCATTGCCGAATTTGCAAAACAGTTAAACAAACAAAATGAAAACGTATTTGAACTTGTTGCTCAAAATTACTATAAACTTGGCATTAATTTTAATGAAGAATACTTTGGTGAAGAAAATGCAAAATTAAAAATATTTGATGCCAATATTGAAACGATTGGCGAACAAAAAGTTATACTATTTAATAACAACTCAATTTTGAAGGGTTTAGAGAGCGTTGCAAAAGATTTTGTTATTAAGTTATATCATCAAATAACATATACAAACCTTGCTGAAGAAGTTAAAAACGAATACATTGAAGTGGCTAATTCAAACTTAAATGTTGAAGTTTATGCGGGCGCAAGTAATATTGGCATAACAAATTCAAAAATTGACATGACATTGATTGAAGATGTCACATTTGATGTAATTTTAAAAACAGATAGGTCGGATGATCAAATTGTGCTTACATTAAAATCACCATTTGTATATGCCGAAGGAATAGCATCTAGTGATATTGTAGATGAAAACGAAGAAAAACCTCGTGTTAAGTTAAGCGATAATTGTGAAACTGCAACTGATAGAAACAGTGCAAAACTTATATTATCCGTTTTAAATATCTCACCAAGTATTTTAAGCGATGGTGAATTAATTGCAACATTTAATTTAAAATTTAATGAAAAATATTTAAATACACAACAAACAGAAAGTATATTCAATCAAGTTTTCAATTTTGAAATATCATTTAGTGATATAGAGGCCAAGTTGTCAACAAAAGTTGATGTGACAGCAAAGCCACAACGTTTGTTAAAAATTGACGTTGCTCATTATCCTGTAGGCGTTGTTGATGGTGTAGAATATACATTAACATCAACCTTAAGCAATAATTTAACGCCTGGTCAGGAAGGCTTATTAGTTATTGATATATATCCTGAATATGCGCAGTTTGACCAAATTTTAATTAAAAGTGGAACTGACAATAAGGGCAACAGAATTAGTTTTATTCAAGTTGCAAAATATGACATTTCAGGTACAAGCGAAAGTAAATTCCTAGAATTAAGGCCAAGTGCTGTTATAACTGATGATGGCATTATTTTACAAAGAATTTCTAATATAACAAGTCTTCATAGTGAATTTTCAAATGAAGAGTACACATTTGATGGAAAATTCTATGTTAAAACATTAATGGGCACTAATGTCGATTTTGATCAACTTATTAACTTGGAAGTTATTGGTAAGTCAACCATAAAAGACGAAACTGGTAATATAACGGAAAGTTATGAAATTTCAAAGCCAATCGACATTATGGTTAATCAAGCACCACTGGTAAAATTGGAATACAAAGACCAGTTGTACAAAAAGTTTGTTCAACATCAAACAGAAGATATACAAAATAATAATGGCATAAGAACCGATTTATATAATCTTACAACTGCGGGCACAACTTTGCAGTTTGATATTTCGTACTATAAACTCTCATTAAGTCATCTAAATCTTAAAATTAATGCTATAGATTTGTCTACCGGCAAGGAATTGAAACATGTCGAAGATGGAGAAGAAGTAATAGAAAAACATTGGCATCACAATATTGAAGGCGATAAGTTATACCTTACCATTGAAGACACTTGCCCAAGCGGAGTACTTCTTAAATTTAGTGTGACGGGTGAAGAATTTGTAAGTGATTATAAAGAAACATACGAAAGCAATTCATTTGAATTTGTTGTTGTTGATTACATAATTACAGGTATTGATGTTAATGAAGGAAATTATACATTTATTGTGGGTGATATAACACCTGTTGCAGTAAGTTTGGCAACCGTTAAGGGCACTCAATCTAAGCAAAAAGAATACGCATCAATTAAGGACTTGGAAAACGAAATTAATTATCATACCAAATATTGGTACAATGGTGCACAGGACAACGCACCTGCATGGTCCTTTACAAGACATACCGATTTAAGCGATAGTGCGGAGTTTGATATTTACGATGTTTATGGCACTCCTTATCCAGATAAAGATAACTTATTTGGCTATAAACTTAACGTATATGCAAAAAAACAAACTGGTGATGGCACATTTAAGGTTGAAGTACCATATTTCTATGACTTTACAGCATATGCAACAACTTTTGGCGGAATTAATTTGAACTGTGATGAAGCAATCCAATATAACGAGGATTTAAAAAGAATTGTTAAAATGGACCTTAAAACAGTGACAAATATTGATGACCCAATTCCTGTTTATACAATTGAAGAGTTCTATAAAATGCAGGAAAATGCAGATATA
>DMLH01000069.1 GCA_003453435.1 Clostridiales bacterium
TTTTTGTTTTTTGTTTTTTGTTTTGTTTTTTGTTTGAGGTTGCTTCTTCGTTTTTAATATTCTCATTTTTTTGGTTGTCAACAACTTTATCTTCACTTATTTTTTGTTGCCCCTTAGCATCTTTATTTTCAACTTCCTTGCTGTTATGTTTTTGTTGCCTTTTTTCTTTTAACTTATCAAGTTTGGTTTTTCTACCAAATTTTTCAATAATCCAATCAGTAATTTTTACTTGATATTTAAATAGGAATATACATGCAGTAACAAGTACAATAACAATTACAATCCAAACCGGTATTCCCCAGCCACTAAACGGAATAATTGTTCCGCTTAGGAAGAAACATGTGCAAGCAATTCCAATTGTTCTTGTCACAAGTGTGACAAAAATAAAATAAGACCAACTCATTGCTGTTGAACCTGCAAGAAAACAAAGCAAGTCATCAGGAAACAGAGGGAATAGGAACATTATTGGAAGTAATAGTATACCTTTTCTGGTTAAAATATTTTTGTATTTTTCAACAGTTTCTTTTTTAGCAATTTTATATGCAATTTTATCTCCAAAAATTTTACCCAGCAAAAATGCAATAATGGAGCCTGAAATAATTGCAACTTCACTTATCAAAAATGCTTTCCAAGGTCCAAGCATAAACACGCCTGCAACGGTTGTAATTTGTGCAGGAACGGGTATAACAAGCACCTGTGCAAGTTCAATTAAAAAGAATATAACCCAAGCCCATGCACCGAAACTTTCAAACCACACCTGAGCGGCTTCCTTTGAGGAGAAGTGCTCAAGAAGTCCTGAGTAGAATAACGCACTGTAAACACCTATAACCAAAACTCCAATTATCAGCACTAGCACCATTGTTTTAAAAATTCTTTTAAACACGAAGGCGCCTAAATATATACCAACAAGTGTAAGTGATAAATAAACTGTAAAAATTATTTGCCAAACAAGCGGAAAAGAAACGAGCCATGAAAATGTTATCAGCCCCGCAACAATTAAACTTGAAACAATTAGTGCAATATTTTTCTTCATAATAACCACATTATAACATAAAATGACATAAAATAAAATATATTTGCTACATTTTAAAATTTATGCATTATATTTTATGCAATAAGTAGGCACTTATTTATTATTTTATTAATTTAACCAACTAGCAATTTTTAACAAATGATAAACAAAATAGTTGCAAAAATTATAATTCTATTGTAAAATATTATAGAACATATGTTCTAAAGGTGATTAATGAAAGATATATTGCATGTAGATTTGAATAATTTTTTTGCAAGTTGTGAGTGCATGATAAATGAAGAAATTAGAAACAAACCAGTGGCTGTTTGTGGAAGCCCTGAGGAAAGACATGGCATTGTGCTTGCAAAAAATTATTTAGCAAAGGATTGTGGCGTTAAAACAGGCCATACAATTTGGCAAGCAAAGCAACTTTGTCCAAACTTAGTTGTAGTGTTGCCTAATTTTTCACTTTATGTTGATTTTTCAAAAAAGGTAAGAAAAATTCTGCTTGATTACACAGATTTGGTTGAGCCATTTTCCATTGATGAAAGTTGGCTTGATGTGACAAATAGTAAGATGTTTGGAAGTGCCGAGCAAATTGCAGAGGAAATTCGACAAAGAGTTTTGGCAGAAACCGGGCTAACTGTTAGCATAGGTGTAAGTTTTAACAAAATTTTTGCAAAACTTGGCAGTGACTTAAAAAAGCCTAATGCAATAACTATAATAAATAAACAAAATTTTAAGGATGTGGTTTGGAAATTGCCTGTTAGCGATATGCTTATGATTGGCCGTGCTACCACAAAAAAACTTAATGATATGGGCATTTATACAATTGGTGAACTTGCTGGACTAAGCCGTGATTTTTTAGTGCAAAAATTCGGTAAAAATGGCAATCTTCTTTATGAATATAGTAATGGTATTGGCAACGACATTGTTAAAAATTATTACGAATTTATACCACCAAAATCAATTGGTAACAGCACCACTTGTTATAGAGATTTAACTACTGGTGCGGAAGTTAAGGAAGTACTTACAACTCTAAGCCAAAGCGTTGTGTCAAGAATGATTGAAAGCGGTTTTGTAAATGCAAAAACCATCAAACTTTGGGTAAAGGACAATGCGCTTGAAACGGTAGGCAAGCAATGTAAATTTAATGGGCTTAGCACATATAACAACATTACAAAAACTGCTTATGAACTATTTGAATCAGTATACGATTGGCACTTGCCAGTTAGGGCACTGGGTATTTCTGTTTGCGATTTTTATGATGGCAGTGTGCAACTAGATTTATTTGGTGAAATCAACGGCAAAAAAAGCAAACTGGATAAACAAGTTTTAAGCATAAAAAATAAGTTTGGTGAAAATGTGCTTATGCAAGGCAACAGCCTTTTTGATTCTCATTTAGGTAAACCACTTGGCGGTTTACATGCCTATCAAAACTCAAAAAACGATAAAACCTAACAAAATAAAAATGCATTTTGTTTGCAAAATGCATGGGCTTACAACAATATATTTAGAAAATCCAACCATATATCTTGCAGATGATGCTTTTTTGTGCGGTCATATAGAATATGTTTATTATAGCGGTACAGTTGAGCAATATAATAGTAAAGGACAAACATGGACAAGAGGCAAATTTAACAATACTAGTACATTGCCTGTGAAATTATATTGTACTGATAGTGACGAACCAATTATATTATCATAACTTTATATAAAACTACATTTTATGTTAAAAAATGCCCATTTGGGCATTTTTTGATGAAACAATATTTTTTATATACAAAATTTACATTATGGATTTGCTGGTGTTGGAACTGTGCCACTACCATAGTTTGTTGTCCAAGTGGATGGAGCAGTTGTCCAAACTTCACTTGCTGCACCGTTTGCAAACTGAATTGCTTCAATTTGTACGCTAATTGCATAAGTTTTATTAGCATCTGCATTTGTTAATGTTTTTGGCACTGTTATTGCAGACACAAATTCTTGGCTTTCTCCTGCACTCATAACACCATTGTAGTAATAGTAGTCGTCTTCGCCAAGTGTCCAATTTGCATTTGTTGTTGCAGTAACGTTTACTGCGGCAGAATCGCTATTTGTAATTGTTAATTTGCCACGAATAACTGCATCACTTGTACTTGCTGGCATAGCCACTGCAATAGGTTGGTCGTAAACCGTTCCAGGCATTGCTGTTCCGTCAAAGGTAAGTGTTGTTACAGTGGTACCACCCTGCGTAATGTTAATGTTTACAGGGTCACCAAGTGTTATGTTTCCTGTGGCAGTTGCCGTTGCACTGAAGAACGCCGCTGTCACACCAAAAATTACAGAAAGACCAAGCAAAATAGATAACGCCACAATTGCTAGTGTTGCACTGCTAGATTTTCTTTTCTTTTTAGTAGCAACCCTTTGGTTGCCTCGGTTGATTTCTCTTGTTTCTTTTTCCATAAATTCTCCTTGAACCAATGTTCAAAAGTAGTTTAAATTGTTTTAAAAAAAATATACAAAATTTAATTTGTAATTTATTGTTAATTTTGTTTTGTATTATATAAACAAATATTAGCAAAATATATATATGGCTAGAAAAAATATGCAAAAAAGTCAAAAAAATATGTTAATTTGGCTGGTTTTTTCGCTAATTTTTGTAATTTTGCTAATTGTAATTGTTACAACGGCATATTTTTCCAATCAAAAAAACAGTAGTGGCACAATAACTTTGGGCGAGTTAGATTTTACATTGTTTGAAAATAATTTAAGTTTTCAAAATGTAGTTCCTACAGATACAATAGCCAAAACAATTACAATATCAAATTCAAGAGATACTAACGGCAATAACACACAAAATTTATGTTCAATTCTTTTTAGATTTCAATTTTCGGCAGAGGCTAAAAGTCGAGATGAATTATTTTTACAAAGTTTGGATGATTTGGTTTATTTAAAACAAAATTCTGGTTATACGTTTTATGACAATTACTATTACTACAACGGTGTACTTAATCCATCACAGCAAGTAAATTTGTGTGATAGTTTAACGTTTTCAAACATTATCGGCAATGAATTTCAGGATAAAGATATATCTTTAATGTTTAATGTTGAAGCCATACAGGCGGAAAATGAAGCATACAAAGAATTATGGCTTGATGCTCCAGAAGAGTGGCTGGCAATTATGGAACAAATTCTGTGATATATTTATTCAATAAATATATAGTCAAGATTAATGTGCCATTTTGCTTTACAATATTTTAACATTTATGTAAAATATAGTATATAAGTTTAAATATGTGGGAGGGAATTAAATGGAAGATAATAAAATACATAAGCCTAAAAGCCCTTCAAGCTTGTCAACAAACAAATCTTTTTCTACTTCAAAAAATGTTAAACCAATGACAAACCTCGAGAAAACCATCAAGTTGCCCACTGAGGTGACGAGAGTTGAAAAGGTGACTCAGGCAACAGTAGCCCCAAGAAACTTAAAAAGGTTTTTTGCTATTTTAGTAGCAACTCTTTTAACAATTCTTGTTGCTGTGGCTTTTGTTTTAATTGTTATTAACCCAAAACCTATAAGGCCAAGCGATATTAGTCTGGACTTTAATGTTGATACTAATATTATCATTAGTGGTGAAGACTTAGATACTGGTAGAAAAGTTATGCCTGGAGATAAAATTGATTATTCTTTTGAAATTGCAACATCAAAAAATCAAGATTCTGAAGAAGTAAATTTGGATGTATTTTTAAGAATAAAAGCAAGCGTAATTATCGAAAGCAATTATTATAGCAATGTTATGGTTTTAACATTTATTGACGAAAATCAGTGGTATAAAGGAGGAGACGGTTATTACTATTTGCAAAAAACTGATTTTACAGATGGATTACTTTCTCCTGATGAAAAAATAAAAATTATTAGACATATGGAAATTGATAAAAAACTTGGAAACGAGTTTGCAGGTAAGCCAATTAATATTGAATTTACGGCAGAGGTTTTGCAGGCTCAATATCAAGCCATTGAAGAAATTTGGCCAACTGCACCTTACGAGTGGGCAACACAATATAAGGAGTTAACTTGGTAAAATAAAGCAGAGGAGTAAATATGAAAAAACGCAAAATACTATTTCTTTTTGCTATTTTGTTTGGAATAATGTTTGTTCCTCTTTTTTCTGCGTGCAAAAATGAAGATGAAAAAATTCAACTTGTTGCACCAGATTCAGTCACTTATCAAATAAATTTCGATACAAACAAACAAATGCTAGTAACTCCGCAAAATCCTTTGGCAAGTTCATATGTTTTTGGTTTTTCAGAGCATGAAACTAATAATTTTAGCGAATATATTCATATACAGTCCACCACAAATTATTGTGATGTTTCGGATTATTTTGTCAATGCAAAAACATATTACTTTTATGCTCAGTATGTAGGTTCGGGCAAATATTTAACGTCTCAAATTTCAAAGATTGAAAGTCATAAAGTTCAATTTGTTCTAGAAAAACCATATCTTTCAATTGAAGAAAATATATTAACTTGGGCACCTGTTCAAAATTGTTTAGATTATTCCATATATTCACTTGTTGGTAGTTCCAAAGAGTTTGTTGCGAATAGTGTTCAAACAAACTTTAACATTAGCACGTATATAAGCCAAAAATTAAGTAGTGGATTGGATGATGTAATAAAATTTACAGTTATTGCAAATCCAGCACAGGGCACAAACTTCTTGCGTAGTCCTGAAAGCAATTATGTGGAATATTCATCATATTTGCAGTTGGCAGTTCCTGAAATTAT
Organism: Clostridiales bacterium; assembly: GCA_003453435.1. Lineage (GTDB taxonomy): Bacteria > Bacillota > Clostridia > Christensenellales > UBA1242 > UBA9845. The sequence continues at coordinate 5,783 of DMLH01000069.1, forward strand.
TTCAGTTAATAGTAGCAATATAACATTTACGTCAATTGAGCATTGTAGCAGTTACACGTTAAGGATAAATTCCACATACATAATTCAAATTACAAAGGATCAGTGCACAAAAAGCGGAAATAACTTAATTTATAATTTGTCACAATACTTTGCTCAAAATGGACTAGGAACATATACATTTAAAATAAAAAGCAACAACACAAATCATTATGTGGAAAGTGCATATAGTAATGAATCAATTTATACATACACTGAAAAGTTAAACGCACCTAGTGGGCAAATTATAATAACAAACGAAAATCCCAATATTGTAATTTATTGGAATCCTGTTTTAATTTCTCAGGACTCAGGGCAATATGTTAGTGAATATGAACTTTTCTTTAGTGATGTTAAAGATGGATATAAACTTAAACAATTTTTTGTTAATGATGGTGGAGTTCAAGGCTCAATTATAACCAATTCAATAATGCTAACATTTGAACAAATGAAAATAAGTTCATTTGACGAACTTAAAAATTCACGTTTCAAACTGCAAGTTAGGGCAAAGGGTAAGGGATACTATACAAATTCCGATTTCTGTTCTAACTTTAGATTGGTTGATCAAGACAATTCATTAAATGCTCCCGTTATAACTGACGTTGCCTCACAAAATAAAATAACTTGGGTAAAAATTACAAATGCAGTACTTTACAAAATTACAATAACCGGCCCAATTTCAAGAGAATTCTACACAACCGCGGAGTATTTTGAATATGAGTCATATTTAAAAGAAGCTGGACAATATACAATTGTATGTTTTGCGGTTGGAGATGATGACAAAGTTTCACAACCATCAAATTCAATTTCAAAGATTGTTGAACAACAAAATGTAAATTTGGATGCCCCAGTCATGAATAGTGTAAGTTTGGATGATGATGTTTTAACCTTTGACTTTGCAACATCCAAAAATGCCACAACATATTCACTTTATGCCAATAATAATTTGGTCAGTGAAGAAATAACCAAAAACAACAAGGCTATTTTAATTACTGATGTTTTACAATATGCACAAAACAATCAAATTTCATTTCAACTAAAAGCCAATGGATATGAACATTTTGTTGAAAGTGAAAAATCTAATGCAATTATATTTAGCACTAAAATGCAAGCACCGGTTATAAAAATAAACAGTAATTCATTAACTTGGCAACCAATTGAAAATGCAACAAGCTATACCTTGTTTTTGGATGATAAGGAATACCCAATTAATAGCATTGAAACCTATTTGGATTTAACTATGTATGTCACTCAAATAAATGTGGCAAGACAAGTGATGCTAAAAGCAAATAATTTATATTTGGATGATTCAGAATTTAGCAATGTGAAATTTTATAATAGAACCGATAGAATTATAGGAAATTTTACTGACAAATATTTTTATTATGGCCAAACTTATGATTATTACATTACTAGCGCTAAAGAGTTTTATGATGTTATTGAATATACGTACTTAAATTTCCTGCCGGAAGTTAATATATGGATTAATTATGACCCAGAAAAAAGTGTTATAGAAAAATATAATGAAATTTGGGAAAATATACACGGTTCAATAAATTTTGTACCGATTATTCCTCAACAAAAATATACTGGTGAAGTGACAATTACGTTTAATTATGCGGAAATTAGTAGGGAACCTGATTATGATTTGCAGTACACAAATTACACTCATGATATGAAATATACTGCAAAAAGTACTCGTGATGCTAATTATCAATTTCCAGCGGATAAATATATAGTAAACCAAGATGTTTACACAACAGATGGGCTATTAAGTGCAATTCAACATCATGCAAAGCCTAACTTTAAAACAACAAATTTTGTTGCCAAAGATCAATATACTGTTGAAGATGTTTACAACAAAGCAAAAGAAATATTAATTGGCATCTGTGATGATTCGATGACAGATTATGAAAAAGTTTTGTCAATTCATGATTATGTTGTCACCAATGTTGAGTATGATTATACAGGACGTGATAGCATAGAAGCATACAATGACGGCAAAACACAATTGCAAAAGCTTTTGGGATATTATCATTATTTGGAAAGCGCAATGTTTTACAATTTTGCTGTTTGTGATGGCTATGCGAAATTATTCTCATTGCTTTGCAATATGGAAGAAATAGATTGTGTTGTTGTTAATGGTTTAGAGGATAAAAATAATCCCAATTCAGGTCATGCATGGAATAAGGTTGCTTTTGACTTTGATGG